>NZ_SMKY01000070.1 GCF_004349235.1 Actinomadura darangshiensis
ACACGGAGACATGACCGACATCCTCCCGACCCCGCCACCCGCCACTGGCAGTGTGCTGTCCACGACGGACAGTGCGCCCCCCGCCGGTGGCGCGCCCGCCGCGACCGCGCCCGCCACGACCGTCCCGGACGCCGCCACCGTCCCGGACGCCGCGGCGCCGCCCGGTGAGCGGCCCGGTCCCCCCGCCGAGAAGGCGCCGCGCAAGCAGCGCGACGCCTACTTCGACAACGCCAAGTTCTGCACGGCCATCCTGGTCGTCCTCGGCCATGTCTGGGCGCAGTTCGGCGACAGCCAGGCGGTGCACGCCGCCTATGTCGTTCTCTACGCCTTTCATATGCCGGTCTTCGTTTTCATATCCGGCTACTTCTCGCGGGGATTCATGCGCTCGGCGGACAAGTTCCGCAGCATTTTCCCCACATTGGTCGTCCCTTATGTGATATTCATCCTGCTTTACCGGGCGCAACTGATCTTCATCAACGATGTCGACTTCCGGCTGAGCGAGATCTTCCGGCCGCATTTCCTCATGTGGTTCCTCGTGGCGCTCGTCTTCTGGCGGCTGAGCGCGCCGCTCTGGGGGCAGGTGCGCCACCCCGTGGCGATCTCCGTGGCGCTCAGCGTCGTCGGCGGCAGCTGGGCGTTCACCGCCGACTCGACGCTCAGCCGGACGGCCGGGCTGCTGCCGCTCTTCGTCCTCGGCCTCACGATCGAGCCGCGGCACGTCCAGCGGCTGCGCGCCGCCTGGGCGCGGTGGGCGGGGCTCGCCATGCTGGCCGCGGCACTGCCCATCGCCTACGTCTGGGAGCGGGGCACCGTCGTCTCGAAGATCAACAGCGGGCTCCTGTACTGGAACGAGGGCTACTCCGACATGGGGTTCGGCACCGCGGAGGGCATGGGCTGGCGCCTCGCGGCCCTCGGCTTCGCCGTCCTGCTCGGCGCCGCCTTCCTCGCGTGCATCCCGCGCAAGCGGGCCTGGTACACCGAGATGGGGACCCGCACGATGTACGTGTACCTGCTGCACGGGCTCATCGTGAAGACGTTCGATTACACCGGCATGCTGGACAAGCCCGTCCTGCACGAGCCGCTCGGCATCGTCTCGGTCACCCTGGCCGCGGCGGCGCTCGGCGTCGTCCTCGCCACCGCGCCCGTGCAGCGGGTCACCCGGTGGGCCGTCGAGCCGAGTGCCCGCTGGCTCACCCGGCCGGCGCACGGCCGCACCTGAGGTTCCCGCGTCTGAGATTCAATGCCGATCTGCGGGTATAGTCCAGAATCACCGAGTAGTTGATTGGTCTACGCGTGAGCCCTGATCACGACATCTCCTTGAGCATCATCGTGCCCGTGCACAAAGTGCAGGGGTACATCCGGCAATGCCTGGATTCCATCCTCGACCCGGACCTTCCGAACCTCGAAGTCATCGCCGTCGACGACCACTCCCCGGACGGCTGCGGCGAGATCCTCGACGAGTTCGCCGAGCGCGATTCGCGCGTCAAGGTGCGCCACCTCACCGAGAACGTCGGGCTCGGCCACGCCCGCAACATCGGCCTCGACATGGCGACCGGCGACTACGTCTGGTTCTTCGACAGCGACGACTACGCGACCGAGGGCGCGGTCCGCGCGATCTGCGACCGGCTCGCCGAGACCCGCCCGGACGTGCTGGTCTTCGACTACGCGCGGTCCTACTGGAACGGCAAGGTCAAGCGCAGCATCATCAACCACCTGTTCCGCGAGCCGCCGGCGCCGGACGTGTTCACCCTCGCCGAGCGGCAGAGCGTCCTGGAAATGATGATGACGGCGTGGAACAAGGCGATCCGCCGGGAGTTCCTGCTCGACCTCGGGCTGCGGTTCAGCGGCGGCTACTACGAGGACATCAACGTCACCTACCCGATCCTGATGGCGGCCGAGCGGCTCAGCCTGCTGGACCGGGTCTGCTACATCTACCGGCAGCGCCGCCGCGGCGCGATCACCAAGACCGCCGGGGCCAAGCACTTCGACGCGTTCGCGCAGTACGACCGCATCTTCGAGTTCATGGACGGGATGGGCGCCAAGGCCGACCCGTTCCGCCCGCTGATGTTCGACCGGACGATCTGGCACCTGCTCGTCATCATCGAGCGCGGCGACCGCGTCCACGAGTCGGAGAACGCCCGGTTCTTCGCCGAGATGGCGAAGACCTACAACCGGTACGAGCCGGCCGGGCACGTCCCGCCGGAGCCCGAGGACAAGCCGTTCCTCGCCGACAAGCACCGGATGATCAAGGCGGACGACTACCGCGGGTTCGAGCGGGTCCGCGCCGCCGAGGCCAAGGACAAGGCGCGGCGCAAGGCCACCAAGGCCGCGAAGATCCGCAGGCGCGGCGTGCTGCTGGGCAAGGAGCTCGCCAAAGAGCGCTACTACCAGATGCAGCGGCGCCTCCCGATCGACGAGAACCTCGCCGTGTTCGGCGCGTACTGGTACCGCGGGTACGCGTGCAACCCGGCGGCGATCTACGAGAAGGTCCGGGAGCTGGCCCCGCACGTCCACGCGGTGTGGGTCGTGAAGCCGGGCGCGCGCAAGACCATGCCGGACGGCGTCGACTACGTCGTCGCCGGGTCCGCCGAGTACTACCGGACGCTGGCCCGCGCGAAGTACTTCGTCAACAACGTGAACTTCCCCGACAACTACGTGAAGCGGCCGGGGCAGGTCCACATGATGACCCAGCACGGGACGCCGCTGAAGAAGATGGGCCTCGACCAGATGGAGTACCCGGTCGGCGCCAACGACATGGACTTCAAGGCCCTCATCGCCCGGTCCGACCGCTGGGACTACCTCGTCTCGTCCAATCCGCTGTCGTCGGAGGCGTGGGAGCGCGGGTTCCCGTGCGACTACGAGATGCTGGAGATCGGCTACCCGCGCAACGACCGGCTGGCCGCCGCCACCGCCGAGGAGCGGGAGCGGCTGCGCGCCGAGCTCGGCGTCCCGGGCAACGCGACCGCGATCCTGTACGCGCCGACGCACCGCGACTACCAGCGCCGCTACAGCCCGATGTTCGACATCGGCCGGGTCATGGAGCGGCTCGGCGAGGGGCACGTGCTGCTGCTCCGGGCGCACTACTACTACAAGATCAAGAGCCTGGCGGCGGACATGGGCTGGCCGGAGGGCCGGGTCATCGACGTGTCCAAGCACCCGTCCGTCGAGGACCTCATGATCGCCTCGGACGCGCTGCTCACCGACTACTCCTCGGTCATGTTCGACTACGCCAACCTCGACCGGCCGATCGTGATCTACGCCAACGACTGGGAGACCTACAAGCTCACCCGCGGCGTGAACTTCGACCTGACGGCCACCCCGCCCGGCGTCGTCGCCACCACGGAGGCCGAGCTCGCGGACGCGTTCGTGTCGCGGGCGGCCTGGAGCGACGCCGCCACCAAGAACCTGGCGAACTTCAGGGCGCGGTTCTGCCCGTGGGACGACGGGCAAGCGGCCGAGCGCGCCGTCCGGCGGATGTTCCTCGGGGAGAAGATTCCGAATCCGCCGCAGTAGCCACGGCGGGCACGCCACGGCAGTAGCATCCGCCTCACGTACCGTCACGTCCGAAGGGGTGGGTCACTTGTCCGCCAGCGGGGTCAGCGTCGTCGTGCTCGCGCACGGAGCCGGAGAGTCACTGGGCGGCACCCTCGCTTCGCTCGCCGCCCAGTCGCACACCGGCCTCGACGTGCTGGTGATGGACGACGGCGCCGGGGCGGCCGCCGAGACCGCCCTGCCCGACGACCGGTTCCGCGTCGTCCGGGAGGGCGCGCCGAGCCGGGGCGCGGCGCGCAACCTGGGCGTCGCGGAGAGCGGCGGCGAGTTCCTGCTGTTCGTCAACGGCGGCGACGAGCTGCCCGCGGACGCGGTCGCGGCGCTCGTCGCGGCGCTGGAGGCGTCGGGGTCGGACATCGCGCTCGGCCGCGAGGCCGTCCGGCGGTGGACGGGCCAGGCCGCGCAATGGCGGCCGGCCGACGCGGTGGCCGAGCCGGCCACCGGCACGGACGTGCGGCACACCCCGGAGCTGGCCGCCGAGCGCACGGTCTCCGGCAAGCTGTTCCGGCGGTCCTTCTGGACGGCGGGCAAGCTGGAGTTCCCCGACATGAGCCGGTACGACGACCTGCCCGCCGCCGTGCGGGCGATGCACCTCGCGACGGGCGTCGACGTGCTGCCCGGCGTCGTCCTGCACCGGCGGGGCGAGCGGTACCCGGTGACGACGCAGGCGCAGGACATCGCGGACGGGTTCGGCGCCGTCACCCTCGCCGCCGACTGGCTCGGCGAGCACGGCCACCCCCGGTCGCAGCGCCGCCTCCAGCTCCTCGCGGCCGGCCACGAGCTGCGCGTGTTCCTGGACGCGCTGCCCGATGTGCCCGCCGAGGAGCGCGACCAGGTCGTCGCGCTGGCCGCCGCGTACGCGGCCGGCATCCCGGCGAAGGTGCTCGCGGAGGCGCCCGCGCTGACCCGGCTGAAATGGCATCTCGCCACCACGGGGCACACGACGGAGCTGGTGAAGGTCGTCCGGTACGAGCGGGGGAAGGCGTCACCGTCGATCGTCCGCGACCCGCTGCGCCGGTACGTCGTCTACCCGTACTGGAAGGACGCCAAGCTCGACGTCCCGCGCGAGGTCTACCGGGCGCGCGGCGAGCTGACCCTGCGGGGCCGCGTGCACGCGGTCGGCTGGGAGGGCGACACGCTGACCGTCACCGGCGAGGCGTACATCAACTCGATCAGCATGCGGCGCCGCTGGACGTCGGTGAAGGCGATGACGCTGCGGTCCGGCGGGCGCAGGATCGTCGCGCGGGCCCGGCAGACGCCGAAGCCGGGCAAGAAGTCGGGCTGGTCCGGGTTCGAGTTCGCCTTCGACGTGGGCCGGCTCCGCGACCGCGGCCGCTGGGTCGAGGGCGTCTGGAGCGTCGACGCGTCCGTGCTGAACGCGGGCGTGTTCCGGCAGGGGCCGCTGCGGGGCGGCGGCTCCGGCAGCGGCGCGCACCCGCCGTACCACTACGTCGCCGACGACGTGCGCGTCGTCCCGCGCATCGAGGACGGCCGCCTCGTCATCAGGGTCGAGCGGGTCACGGCGAAGGCGACCGCGCTGCGCTGGGACGACAACGCGCTCGTCATCGAGATGGCGGGCGAGGTGCCCGGCGAACTGGTGCTCGCGCTGGGCGACGACCGTGTCGGCGTCCCGGTCACCGCGGCCGAGGGCGGGTTCACCGCCCGCGTCGACCCGGAGGCCCTCGAAGGGCCCCCGATGCCGCCCGAGCAGATCGACGACACCCGCGACTGGACGGCCTCCGTCGCGGGCCGTCCGCTGGTGCTCGCCGAAGGCGTCGACGACGCCGAGCGGGCGTTCGGCCCGCTGGAGGTCACCGCCGGCCGCGGGCCCGGCGGCTACCTGCGCGTGCGGCGCACCACGGCCCGGCTCGCCGTCGACGACTGCACCTGGCGGCCGGACGGGACGCTCGCCCTGACCGCGACGCACAGCGCGCACGGCGGCGGGCAGATCGTGCTGCGCGGCCGCGGCCGCCGCAAGGAGCACGCGTTCGACCTCGTCGCCGACCCGTCGTCCGGCCTGCTGCGCGCGGAGGTCCCGGCCGCGGCCGTGCCGGGCGTCGCCGGCGTCCTGCCGCTGCGGCCCGGCCACTGGGACGTGCTGTTCCGGCCCCCGGGCGAGCGGGCGCTGACCGTCCGGCTGTCGCAGCGGGCGCAGCGGAACCTGCCGGAGCCGCTGGAGGTGGCGCGGCGAAGCTACGCCCTGGAGAGCCGCGACGGCCGGCTCGCCGTGGCGGTGACCGGCGACGTCTCGCCGGAGGAGAAGAGCGCCGGCCGCAAGCACCGGGAGGAGGCCCGCCGCCGCGTCGACCGCGACGGGCTGCGCGACGCCGTCGTGTTCTCCTGCTTCAGCGGACGCCAGTACTCCGACAGCCCGAAGTCCATCCACCAGGAGCTGCTGCGCCGCGGGCTGGACCTGGAGCAGCTGTGGGTCGTCAACGACGCGCAGGTGGAGCTGCCGAGCACGCTGCGGCCGCTCCGGCTGAACGGCGGCGAGTGGCACGAGGCGCTGGCCACGTCCCGCTACATCGTGACGAACCACCGGCTGGGGGACGCGTTCCGGCGGCACCCCGACCAGGTCGTCCTGCAGACGTGGCACGGCACCCCGCTGAAGAAGATCGGCAGCGACATCAAGGAGGTGCACTTCGCGTACGCGCCGGGCATGAAGAAGGCGCTGCAGTCGAAGTCCGCCGGGCCGTCCGTGCCCGAGTGGAGCCACCTGCTGTCGCCCAACCCGTTCAGCACGGAGATCTTCCGGCGCGCGTTCGCGTTCAAGGGCGAGATGCTGGAGGTCGGCTACCCGCGCAACGACCTGCTGCACAGCCCGGAGGCCGACGCGGTCGCCAAGCAGGTCCGGACCCGGCTCGGCATCCCCGAGGGCAAGCGGGTCGTGCTGTACGCGCCGACGTGGCGCGACGACCAGTACTACAGCCGCGGCCGCTACAAGTTCGACATGCGGATCGACCTGGAGCGGGCCCGCGCCGCGCTCGGCGACGACCACGTCCTGCTCGTCCGGCTGCACACCAACGTGGTGGACGGCGTCGTCGAGGACGAGCACGGCTTCGTCCGGGACGTGTCGCTCTACCCCGACATCACCGAGCTGTACCTGATCTCCGACCTGATGATCAGCGACTACTCGTCGGTGATGTTCGACTATGCGGGCACCGGCCGGCCCATGCTGTTCTTCACCTACGACCTGGCCGACTACCGCGACCGGCTGCGCGGCTTCTACTTCGACTTCGAGGCCGAGGCACCGGGGCCGCTGGTGGAGACGTCCGACGACCTGATCGGCGCGATCCGCGACGTCGAATCCGCCACGGCGGGGCACAAGGAGCGCTACACGGCGTTCGTCGACCGGTTCTGCCCGCTCGACGACGGGCACGCCGCGTCCCGCGCGGCCGACCGCGTCTTCGGCCCGGCCGGTTGAGTCCGGCCGGGCGGTCGGCCGTGGACACGGTGGCCGAGCACTGCAGGGTCGGGCCGGACGACGGCCTGCTCATCCGCTGGCCCACCCCGTTACGCCACGGCGAGCGGGTCGTGCTGCGGCACGGCTCGTCCGGCGAGGTCCGGGCCGAGGCGCTGTCCGGTGACCGGCGCTCGGTCACGCTCGCGGTCGCCGGGCTGGCGACGGGCGCGTGGGAGCTGCTCCTCGGCGCCGACCGCCCGCTGGTGACCGACGACCCCGGCTTCTCCCTCGACGGGCTGCGCGCCTACGCCGCGTCGGCCCGCCACCGCGCGGCCCGTGTCGTCCGCCTGCCGGACGGGCGGGCCGTGCTCGACGTCCGCGAGGTCACCCCGCACGCCGAGGTCGAGACGGTGCACCCGCGCGACGGCGAGATCGAGATCGGCGGGCGGCTCGCCTACGCCGGGCCGCGCCCGGGGGATGCCCGGCTTGTCGCGGTCGCACGCGACGGCGACGACACGGCGGGGTGGCACGTCCGGCTCGACGGGACCGAGTTCCGCGTCTGCCTCGACGTGCGCGCGTTCGCCGCCTGCGAGCCCCACCTCTGGGATCTGTGGCTCGACGCCGGCGACGTCCATGCCCGGCTCGCCACCTTTCTCGACGACTCGCCGGGCAAGCGGGGCACTCTGTCCTATCCTCGACAGGTCACCGCGTCCGGCGACCGGGAGATGAGCGTGCGCCCCTACTACACGCTGAAGGACGAGCTGTCGATCGCGTGCCACCGCGTGGACGCCGCCCCGTGAAGATCACGTTCCTGCTGCTGGAGGCATTCCCCGTCGACGGCACCGTCCGCAGCACCTTCACGCTCGCGGACGAGCTGTCCCGCCGACACGACGTCGAGCTCGTCACCGTGCGGCGGACGACCGACCGGCCGGTCCTGCCGCTCTCGGACCGCGTGGGCCTGCGTTCGCTGGTCGACGTCCGCCCGGACGCGAAGGTCCCGTGGCCGCACGCGGCGCGCGCCGAGCGGCTGACGGCCGAGCCGAGCGCGATCGTCCATCCGGAGGAGCGCAGCTACGGCAAGTACTCCGCCTGGACCGACGAGCGGCTCACCCGCTTCCTGCGGCGGCTCCGCACGGACGTGCTGGTCACGACCCGCGCCGGCCTCAACCTGATGGCCGCCCGGCTGGCCCCGCGCGGGGTCGTCGTGGTCGGGCAGGAGCACCTTCAGCTCGGCATCAACGACTCGGGGATCCTCGGCGAGATCGAGGAGTGGTATCCGCGGCTGGACGCGCTGACCTGCCTGACGTCCGCCGACACCGCGGACTACGAGCAGCGGCTTCCGGCCGGCTCGTGTCCCGTCCACACCATCGGCAACGGGCTGCCCACCCGGGTGTACCCGCGCTCGCGGCAGGAGAACAAGGTCGTCGTCGCCGCCGGGCGGATCGTCTGGATCAAGGGCTACGACCTGCTCATCGACGCGTTCGCGAGGGTCGTGGAGAAGCATCCGGAATGGAGGCTGCGCATCCACGGGGACGGCCCGCGGCGCGAGGAGCTGCGGCGCAAGGTCACCCGGCTCGGCCTCTACAACAACGTCCGGATGCTGGAGCCGACCGAGGACATGGAGGGCGAGCTGGCCAAGGCGTCCGTGCTCGCGGTGTCCTCGCGCGCCGAGTCGTTCGGCATGACGATCATCGAGGGATTCGCGTGCGGGCTGCCCGCGGTCGCCTTCGACTGCCCGCGCGGGCCCCGCGAGATCATCACCGACGGGGTGGACGGGCTGCTCGTCCCGCCCGAGGACGCCGGGGCGTTCGCCGAGACGCTGATCCGGCTGATCGACGACGCGGAGCTGAGGAACCGGATGGCGGCGAACGCCGTCGCGTCGGCCGAGCGGTTCGACATCTCCGTGGTCGCCGCGAAATGGGAGCGGATGCTGACCTCCCTGAGCACCGCGCCCCGCCGCGACACAGGGCGCCGCTAAGCGGACACCTCCTCGCGGGGGGCGGGCTCGTCCTGTGCCTTGGGTGCCTCCTCGGGCGGTCTGGGCGGTGGTATCAGCGCCAGACCGAGCGCCACGCACGCGAACGGGACGGCGGGAAGGACGTACCGGTAGTCGAAGTCGGCGGTCGCGGCGGGGATCACGAGCAGCGCCAGGCTCGTCCCCCACGGGAGGAGGGCACCGGTCGCCCAGTGCCGGACGGGACGCCTCAGCCAGTGCCCCGGCCGCACATGCACGAACGCCCCGGCGAGGCCGCCCAGCAGCAGCACGCCGAGGATCGTGCCCGGCATGACCACATGATCCTGGTAGGCGAGGACCTGCCCCGCCCACGGCCGGACGACCCTGGTCTCGCCGTCATCGCCGTACTGCCGCGCGGCCTTCGCCTGCTTGTCGCTCCACGCCTCACCCTGCGGGAAGTCGTACTGCAACCACGTCCACGGCGTGGGGTACGGCTGGCGGTGCCACGTGAACGCCTTCAGCGTGTCCTCGACGACGACCTGACCGTAGTCGACGGGCTGCGCCTTGATCGCCGCCCACGCGAACTCGCCGGCGAGCCGGTTGCCCTGGTCGCCGTAGACCCAGCCGGGGATGTCGCGGAACGGGGAGTCGGGCGTCCACATGACGGAGAACGACTTGGAGATCCGCGGATCGCTCTGCCTGGGGCACATGACCGCCAGCTCGGGGCGCGGCTTGATGACCCGGCAGTCGGCGAACGCGGCGGTGCGCCCGTACAGGAAGACCTGGTCGGCCTTGGCGAACTTGTACTCCCCGTACTCCGCGTGGAACCAGAACATGTAGCCGACGACCGGCAGGACGAACGCGACCGCCGTCGCGGCGCAGGCCCGCCATCCCGCCTTCCTGATCAGCATCGCGACGAGGATGAGCGCGATCAGCGGCAGCCCGGCCGTCCTCGTGAGCGCCGCCGCGGCCGCGAACACCCCGGCCAGGGCGGCCAGCCACCATGTCGTCCGGCGCCGCCACAGCACCGCCGCCACCGCCGCGAGCAGCAGGAACGCGAACAGCGAGTCCGACATGAGCATGTGCTCAAGGGCGACCTGGTGCACGGGGATCAGCACGGGCACGGTCAGCAGCGCCGCGACCACACCGGCGATCCATGGGCGCAGGACCCGTCCGGCGCGCCACACCAGCACGTACACCAGGACACCGGTGAGAATGCCGATCACGTGCTGCACGGACACCATCACCGTGAAGCTGTGGAACGGTTTGATCAGCCACAGCAGGATCGGGTACCCGCTCGGGCGCGTCTCGTCCGGCCGCAGCCTGACCGCGGCCTCCAGATAGCCCGGCGAGTCACCGAACCACAGGGGCGCCGGATAGCCCAGGACAGCGACGACCCGGATCCAGACCGCCACCGCGAGCACCCCGGAGAACGGCAGATGAGGCAGGACGCTACGGACACGCACCCTGCTGGCCGTACCCGCCCCGATGATCGACATGTGACCGGACGATCACGGATCGGAGACATTGCCGAGACCGGAACCGGACAGCCGATAACATCGGTCCCGCCCTGCACACTGAAAGGAACCCCATGGCGAACTTCACGCTCGACGACGTTCGGCAACGGACGTACAAGGCGCGTGACGCCTGGTGGACCGTCCTGCTGGTCGATCCGCTCGCGTCCAGGCTGGTCCGCTTCACGGCCAACCGGACCCGGGTGACACCGAACCAGCTCACCGTCGCAGCCCTCGTCCTCGGCCTGGCCGCCGGCGCCTGCTTCGCCGTCGCGTCCTGGCCGTGGCTGCTCGCCGGCGCGCTCCTGTACCACCTGTCGTTCACCCTCGACTGCATGGACGGCAAGATCGCCCGCCTCAAGGGGACCGGCTCGGTCTTCGGCGCCTGGCTCGACTACATCTTCGACCGCGTCCGCGTCCTGGCCTGCGCGATCGCCCTGATGGCGGGCCAGTACGCCGCCACCGGCAACGTCGCCTACATCTGGACGGCCCTCGCCGTCGTCTTCCTCGACATGCTCCGCTACATGGACGCGCTGGAGATCTACAAGGTCCGCTCCCAGATGCGCTCCACCCTGAACGCGGCCCGCGAGGAGGCCGACTCCCTCGAACTGGCCGCCCGCCGCGCCAACGGCGACCTCACCGACGCCGACGAGGAGCTCCGCTCCGCCGAGGCCCTCACCGAGGACCCCGAGATGGAGGATCGCGTCGTCGGCGACGACCCGTCCAACGCGGCCCTCCAGCAGGGCTTCAACCAGCGCTTCCCCTGGTACGCCCGCATCCGCAACGTCCTCATGGCGGGCCGCATCCGCCCCCACCTGATCAGCGGCATCGAGTTCCAGATGGGCGTCTTCATCGTCGCCCCCGTCGCCGCCGCCATCGTCTCCGGCGCCATCATCCCCGTGGTGGCCGTCAGCGGCGCCGGCCTGCTGGCCTTCGAGTTCGTCATCATCTACAAGTTCTGGCTCTCCAGCCGCGACTACAGCCGCAGCCTCGCCAAGCTCAACGCCAAGATCGAAACCCACCGCGCCGACCTCCCCACCGAGTACACCGAGCTGGCCGTCGGCACCAGCTCCGGCTGACTGGGAGGATCGGAGGTAGGATAAAGAGCATGAGTGACCCTACCGGCAAGTACTCGATCACCATGCCGCGCGATATCGCCGAGGCGGCCAAGGCGCGCAGCGGCACCTCCGGCCTGTCCGCCTACGTCGCAGCCGCCGTCGCCCGCCAGATCGAACGCGACAACCTGAACGAACTCGTGGCCGTCGCCGAGGCCGAGCACGGCCCCATCACGGACGAGGAGATCCAGGCGCTGCGCGACCAACTCCACCAGGCGCGCAAGGAACAGGCCCGGAGCGGGGCTGACGCCGCGTGACACGCTCTCCGGCCGTGCCGGGCGGCAGCCTCGTCCTCGACAGCGAGGGCCTGGCCAAGTCCGTCCTGCGTGACCGCAACGTCACCGGCTGGCTCGCATTGGCCCGCGCCGACGACCTGCGCGTGCTCACCTCCGCGGCCACCCTCGTGGAGGTCGTCCACCCCCGCATCAACCGCCCGGCTCTGAACTGGACGCTCGCCCGCCTCGTCATCGAGCCGGTCACCGAGCAAGTCGCCCGCCAAGCCGCCGCATTGCTCGCGAACGCGGGCCTGCACGGCCACAAGCACGCCATCGACGCCATGCTCAGCGCCACCGCCCTCGCCGCTCCCGGACCGGTGACGGTCCTCACCTCGGACCCCGACGACCTGAAAGCCCTGTGCGACGGAAACGTCACCATCATCAAAATCTGATATGCCCCTCTGGGCAGCGTCCGGCCTAGGGGGTGAGGAGGTCTGTCCATTGGTGGCAGATCTTTTCTAGGGCGTAGGCCGTTTTCAGTTGGGTGCGGGCTTGGGCGGCTTCGGATTGCCAGCGGTTCTGGGAGACCGTTGTGGCGATCGCGGTGGCCATGGCCGACGGGGTCTCGTGGATCCAGTGGGGGTCGTAGATCGTGTCTGCGCCCGGCCAGGGGAGCAGGGCCGGGACGGCGCCGGAGGCCATGCCTTCGGCGGGGGCCAGGTGGAAGCTCTCGTCGTCGCTGGTGGAGAGGACGAAGCCTATGCGGCGTAGCCAGGAGGCAACGTCGCGGCCGTAGGAGTCGAAGACCACGCCGCCGGAGAGGTGGCGGGAGCGGCGGATGCGGCGGAAGACCTTTTCGAAGTGGGCCCGTTCCTCGTCCTTCTGCCAGATCCACCAGTACTCCCAGGGGAGCTTGGACTTGACGAAGAGGGTGAAGCGAGGGTCGTCGCGGCGTAGTTCTTCGACTACGTCCAGCGCCAGGTCCAGGCGTTTGCGGGACGGGGCTATGCCGATCATTCCCAGGTGGTGTTCTGCGCCCGGGAGCTTGGCGCGGTCCAGCTGCGAGTCGTCCACCCAGTTCGGGATCGTCGTCACCTTGGAGGACGGCCAGCCTGTGATCTCGCGGGTGAGGGTGTTGTAGTGCGGGCTCACGCAGATGACCTGGTCGATCGTGTCGATGTCCAGTTGCTTCGGCCAGGACGCGTAGAGCTCGAAGCGGTGGAGGCGGACCACGAGGCGCTGGTCCGGACGCTTGCGCTTGGAGTACCAGAGGGCGTTCGGGCCGCACCATTCGCAGATGATGACGTCCGCCCAGTCGACCAGGGCCTGGCTCTTCTCCTCGTCGTGGGCCTTGAGCGCGGGCCAGTGGTCTACCTGGACCTCCATGTCCGGGCGGGAGCGGAGGTAGTCGAGGAGGCGGGTGAAGAATTTCAGGTCGTGGCCTGCTACGCCGACTCGCAGGCGGCGGTTCTTGACCGCCAGGACTTTGTCGGACGGCTCTGGGAAGGTCTGAGCCAGGTATTTGCGGAGGCGGCCGGCGGCGGCCTCCAGGGTGAAGTCGGATGCGGCCGTGCGGCAGCGGTCGGCGGCGAGGGTGAAGACGTCCGGGTTCTTGCCAATGAGGGTCAGGGAGTCGAGGACATCGTCTTCGGTGGCGGCGAAGAGGGGGTAGTCGGCGCCCAGGAGCCGTTCGTGCATGGGGGTGCGGTTCAGGACGACCGGGACGCCCAGCGTCCCGCATTCCAGGACCTTGGTGGACAGTTCCAGGCTCGTGTCCATGGACGCGTCGCGCCAGGAGAGGCCCACGTCGCCGGCGGCGGTCAGGCGCATCGCTTCGGCGCGCGGGTGGCCGCCGTGCCAGATGACGCCCTCGGCCGTTTCCAGTGCCGTTCGCATCCGGGGCGAGAAGCCCGGATCGGACGGGTCGTCGTGGATCTTGTCGCCGACCATGTGGAGTTCGGCGTCCACGCCGCGCATGGAGAGCAGGCGCGGGAGGGACGTCATTTCGTAGGTGTTCCAGCGCGGCGCGAACTTGCCCGTGTAGACGAGGCGGAGCGGGCCGTCCGGAGGGCCGGCCGGGCGGGGAGACAGGCCGTCGGGGAGCACCACGACCGGCGGGAACAGGACGCTCTTGCCGGCCGTGGCCGGGACGGCGTTCTCCAGGAAGCCGCGCAGTTCTTCGGTCTGGCACAGGAGGACGCGGGAGGCGTCCGCGATCCGGCGCAGCTCGGCCTTGGCGGCCGTGTCGAACTCGGCGGCCGACTGGGGGACATCGGTCAGGTACGTCCAGAGGCGTCCGGCCAGGGGGCCCGCGGCGAGCTTGGCGGCGAGGCGGCGGCCCCGGACGACGATCAGGTCGTGCGGGCTCTCCTCGTCGACGCGGGCGAGGATCGCGGCGGCCTGCTTCGGCGCCATGGAGGTGTCGGCCAGGCCCTCGTCGTGCGGGCTGCGGACGGTGACGCCGGGCAGGGCGCGCAGCGGATCGACGAGCCGGCCCGTCCGGACCGGGGCCTTCAGGACCAGGGTCACCTCGCAGCCGGCGCGGGCCAGGGCCTGGACCATGCCCTGGGCCCAGATCGCCGATCCGTCGATCATGTTGAGGTCGACGTCGCCGTAGACGAGGGCTCGTGGTCGCACGGTGGTTCCTTTCAACGGACTGCGTTCCGTGTGAGGGGACGACCCCCCACACCCCCCGGCAACCGCCCCGGTTCTAGGAGCTCGGCGAGCCGGCCTGGCGCGGTGGCGGTCGCGTCCCAGGGCAGGGACGCCAGGGTGGCGGGCGGCGCCTCGCCCCACAGGACGAGCGGGAGCGATCGGGCGGCGGCGATCCGGCGGATCTCGTGCAGCGCCAGGTCGCGGTCGTACATGCCAGGAACGCCCAGGTATGCCCAGGGGCTGCCGGGTTCGCCGGCCGCCGCGTCCACCACGAGCATGTCCACGTCGGCCGATTCGAGGGCGATCGCGGCGTCGTGCGGGTACAGCGGGACGACCTTGGCGTGCTCGGCCAGTGCCGACGCCGTGTGCGGGGCGAGCACGCCCGCGATGATCAGGTCGTCGCAGGGGCCCGCGACGAGCAGGCGGTTCTCCGGACGGTCGATCCGGTCGGGCTCGACGCCTCCGCCCCCGGACGACCCGGGCGCGGATGCGGGAGCGTTCCGTTTGCGCCAGAGCCGGTACAGCTCGCGGGGCAGCCTCTTGCCGCGCTTGGGGTTGCGCGCGGCGCCCGCGACCAGCCGCCCGAACTGGACGGCCGTCGACCGCTCCAGCGCGGCGAGCCGCTTCTCCATCTCGTCGAGGCGCGCCTCGCGCTCCCGCAGCGTGGACTTGAGCCGTCCGAGCTGCTGGTACGCCCTGGCGTTCTGCTCCTCGTCAGTCACCGAGATACTCCATGATCACTTCTGCGATGCGGGGGCCGGCGTGGCCGTCCCACAGCGGCGGCTTGCGGTCGGCGGAGCGTCCGCCGGACTCCAGGCATTTACGCGCGGCGGGCACCAATTCCTCGAAGGTGACGAGCCGGTTCGTGCCGTGCGTGATGGTGATCGGCCGTTCGGTGTTCGGACGGACGGTCAGGCACGGCACGCCGAGGATCGTCGTCTCCTCCTGGAGGCCCCCCGAGTCCGTCACGACCGCCGCCGCGCCCCGCACGGCCGCGATGAAGTCGATGTATCCGAGCGGCTCCAAGATATGCACCCCGGAGTGGTCGGCCAGGCCGGCGGCGAGGAGGTTCGCCCGGCCGCGCGGGTGGACGGGAATGACCAGGTCGGCGAGGTCGGCGACGCCGTGCAGGTGCCGGACGAGCGCCGCCGCCGTCTCCGGGACGTCCACGTTGGCGGGACGGTGCATGGTCGCGAGGACGTACCGGTCCGGCAGCCCGTGGGCGGCGCGCACCGCGGCCGTGTCGAACGTGTCCAGGTTCGCCAGCAGCGTGTCGATCATCGGGTTGCCGACCAGGTGCGCCCGGGACACCGGGACGCCCTCGGCGGCCAGGTGCCCGATCCCCTCCGGGCTCGTGACCAGGCACAGCGCGGACAGCTGGTCGGTGATCCGGCGGTTCACCTCCTCCGGCATGGTCATGTCGAAGCTGCGCAGCCCCGCCTCCACATGGGCGACCGGGATGTGCAGCTTGGCCGCGACGAGGGCGGCGGCGATCGTCGAGTTCACGTCGCCGTACACGATGACCAGTGCGGGTGAACGGCTCGTGAACTCCCGCTCCAGGCCGATCATGAGCGCGGCGGTCTGCTCGGCGTGCCCGCCCGAGCCGACGCCGAGGTTCACGTCGGGCTCCGGGAGCCCCAGTTCGTCGAAGAAGACCTCCGACATCCGGGCGTCGTAGTGCTGTCCGGTGTGGATGACCGCCTGCCCCGCGCCGGCGGTGCGCAGCGCCGAGATGACCGGCGCGGCCTTGACGAAGTTCGGCCGCGCCCCGAGGACGTGCACGATGGGTGCCAACAGGATTTCCCTTCTGTTCATCGGGGTTGCCTAACGTTCGGCCTTGTGGCCGAGAAATCCGCGAAGAAACCCGTCTACCTGGCCGGACTCGCCTGGCGGCAGCTCCGGGACGATCCCGGGCGGGCGTCCAGGCTGGCCGTGCGACTGGCCGCGCGGGCCCCGTTCGGTGCCCGGTTGCGGCGTTCGCGGCTCGTCGTTCCGCGGCCCAGGGACGTCCAGCGGGAAACGCGGGATCTGCGTCTTCTGCTGGAGCAGCCCATGGCGCGGCCGCGCGCGCGCCGTGCCGTGCCCGGCAAGACCGTGCTTCAGTTCGTGACGAACGCTCTGCCGCGTACGAACGCGGGATACACCGTCCGGACGCACCGGATCGCCCTCGCACAGCGCGAGATGGGCCTCGACCCCCACATCGTGACACGGCTCGGTTATCCGCTCAGCCAGGGCATCGGCGACGCGCGGGCGCGCGTGGACGTCGACGGCGTCCCCTACCACCGGCTGCTGCCCTGGCTTCCGGAGTCCGATCCGCGGAGCGCCGTCGGGAAGAGCGCCGACCTGGCCGGACGGCTGGTCGAGGAGCTGCGGCCGTCCGTCCTGCACGCGGTCAGCAACCATCTGAACGCGGCCGTCGCGCTGGAGCTGGGGCGCCGCCACGGCATCCCCGTGGTCTACGAGGTCCGCGGCTTCCTGGAGGACTCCTGGCTGTCCCGCGATCCCGCGCACAGCGAGACCGACGACTTCTACCGGCTGACCCGGGAGCTGGAGACCCGCCGGATGGCCGAGGCCGACGCGGTCGTCACGCTCGGCGAGGCGATGCGCGCGGAGATCGCGTCCCGCGGCATCCCCGAAGACAAGATCTTCACGGTGCCGAACGGAGTGGACGAGGCGTTCCTCGAACCGCTCCCGGACGCCTCCGACCTGCGCGAACAGCTCGGCATCGCCCGGGATGCCGCGGTCGTCGGGCTCACGTCGTCCTTCTACGGCTACGAGGGCATCGACACGCTCATCGACGCGGCCGCCCTGCTGCGCGACCGCGGCGCCCCCGTCACGCTGCTCCTCGTGGGGGACGGCCCCGAACGCGGCGCGCTCGAACGGCGCGCGGCCGGGCACGGCGTTCATGCCGTGTTCACCGGGCGGGTGCCGATGGAGTCCGTTCGCCGTTTCCACGCCGTCCTCGATGTGTTCGCGGTGCCGCGCCGGGCGGACCGGGTCTGCCGGTTGGTGACGCCTCTCAAACCGATCGAGGCGATGGCGGGGGGAATCCCCGTTATTGCCAGTGATGTCAAGGCTCTGCGGGAAATCGTGGAACCCGGTGTGACGGGCACGTTAACAGTTCCGGAAAACCCGGAAGCGTGGGCGAATTGTCTGGAAGACCTGGCTTACAGTCCCGAAAGGAGACAGAAAATCGGTCAGACGGCCCGCGAGCGGGTCGCGGCGGAACGCACCTGGCGCGCCGTGACGGCCGGATACCGGGCCGCCTACCGAATGACATAGAGCGAAGGGAGCCGGCCTCGTGGATCTTGTTGTCATCGGACTCGGCTACGTCGGGCTGCCGCTCGTGCGGGAGGCCTGCCGGGCCGGCCTTCAGGTGGGCGGCCTCGACCGGGACGCGCGCGTCGTCGCCGGGCTCAAGGCCGGGCTGTCGCACATCGACGACGTGTCGTCCGCCGAGGTCGAGCAGATGCTGGACGCCGGCTTCGCCCCGAGCCTGGACGAGGACGTCCTGGACGGCGCCCGCACCGTGGTCATCTGCGTGCCGACGCCGCTGTCCCCGGAGGGCGGCCCGGATCTCGCCGCCGTGCGCGGCGCGTCTGAGACGGTCGCCCGGCACCTGGAGCCGGGGATGCTGGTGGTGCTGGAGTCGACCACCTACCCGGGCACGACCGAGGAGGTCGTCCGGCCGATCCTGGAGACGTCCGGCCTGGTCGCCGGGGAGGAGTTCCACCTGGCGTTCTCGCCGGAGCGGATCGACCCGGGCAACCCGGTGTACGGCGTCCGCAACACCCCGAAGATCGTCGGCGGGCTGGGCCCGGCGTGCGCGTCGGCGGCGGCGGCGTTCTACGGCAAGTTCGTCGACCGGGTCGTGCAGGCCAAGGGCACGCGCGAGGCCGAGATGGCGAAGCTGCTGGAGAACACGTACCGGCACGTCAACATCGCGCTGGTCAACGAGATGGCGGTGTTCTGCAACGAGCTGGGCATCGACCTGTGGGACGCGATCGACTGCGCGGCGACCAAGCCGTTCGGGTTCCAGGCGTTCCGGCCGGGGCCGGGCGTCGGCGGGCACTGCATCCCGATCGACCCGAACTACCTGTCGTACAAGGTCCGCTCGCTGGGCTACCCGTTCCGGTTCGTGGAGCTGGCCCAGGAGATCAACGACCGCATGCCCCGCTATGTGGCGGAACGCGCGCAGCAGCTCCTCAACCGGGAGGGACGCGCCCTGAAGGGCGCCAAGGTCCTGCTGCTCGGCGTCACCTACAAGGCCGACATCGCCGACCAGCGCGAGTCCCCGGCCCGCCCGGTGGCGCGGCGGCTGGCCCGCCTCGGCGCCGACCTGGCGTTCCACGACCCGTTCGTGACGTCCTGGGAGGTGGACGGCGAGCCGGTCCGGAACGCCGGCGACGACCTGGCCGCCGCGCTGGAGGCGTCCGACCTGGCGATCGTGCTGGCGGGCCACGCGGCCTACGACGCGGCGACGCTGACGGCCCACGCGCGCTTGCTCTTCGACACCCGAGGCCGCACGAGGAACACCGCCGCGGAAACCGTCGAACTGCTCTGACCCCTCGTCGACTTGCGGCGTGTTGTCGTTTCCGCGGGCCGCATAACAGCAACACGCCGCACGTCGACGGAGCTTGGACGGGTCGCCTGGGAGCGGTCATGTCGCGGACGGCGGGAATTCATCTGGTTTTTCCCTTGGCAGCCGAGACTTAGCCGTAAAGGACGAACCGACGGTAATGCGGAGTGAGTGTTATGCGGGTCTGTGTCTGCACGGTGGTGCACCATCCCGAGGACGCGCGCATTCTGCACCGGCAGATACGCGCACTGCTCGACGCCGGTCATGAAGTCACCTATATCGCCCCATTTCGGGCGTGCAATGCGACCCCGTGGCGGCGGATCAGCCCGGTGGACGTGCCGCGCGCCACGGGACGGCGCCGGTGGCGGGCACTGCGGGCCGCCCATCGGGCCCTCGCCGAGCACGCCGCCTACGCCGACCTGATCCTGCTGCACGATCCCGAGCTGCTGGTGTCCCTGCCCCGCGAGGTCCGGGAGCGGACGGTCGTCTGGGACGTCCACGAGGACACCGCCGCCGCGCTCTCCGCCAAGGGCTGGGTGCCGGGCCCGGCGCGGCCCATGCTGCGCCCGGCCGTGCACCGGCTGGAGCGGCGCAGCGAGCGGCGGCACCGGCTGCTGCTCGCCGAGGAGGGCTACCGGTCCCGGTTCCGCGGCGACCACCCGGTCGTGCCCAACACGACCTACGTGTCCGACCTGCCGCCCGGCCCGCCGGACGGCCGCCGCGCCGTCTACGTCGGGCAGCTGTCCCGGGCCCGCGGCGCCCTCGACATGATCGAGATGGCCCGGACGCTGGCCGCCGCGGGCGTCCTGGTGGAGCTGATCGGCGCGGCCGACGGGGACATCAAGGAGCAGCTGCGGGCCGCGCAGCGCGAGGGGGTCGTGCGCTGGTACGGGTTCGTCCCGAACGACCGGGCGCTGCGCATCGCCGAGGGCGCCATGGCGGGGCTGGCGCTGCTGCACGACGAGCCGAACTACCGGCACTCGATGCCGACCAAGGTCGTCGAGTACATGGCCCGCGGCGTGCCGGTGATCAGCACCCCGAACCCGCCGGCCGTGGACATCATCGAGCCCACGGGATGCGGGCTGATCGTGCCGTTCGGCGACCCGGAGGCCGCCGCGAAGGCCGTCCTGCAACTGCGCGACGATCCCGAACTCCGCGTCGACCTCGGCAAACGCGGCTACGAGGCCGCCCGCGAGCGATTCCACTGGCCCGTCCACGCCGAGCACTTCGTCGCCCAGCTGGAGGCGTGGGCGGGCCGCTCCCCCAGCTTCGTCCCGGAAGCGGAGCCCGTTCCCGAGTTCTGACGCCTCACGAGGGGTTGTGCAGGCGGTACGCGACGGACCGGGCGAGCCGGGCGGCGGCGCCCGGCGGACGGCTCGCCTCGACGACCACGACGTACCGGCCCACCCGCAGGGCGATCATCCCGGCGGTCGGGCCGATCTCGTACGCCTCGTCCGCGCCGATGTCGTGCCGGCGGCGGGCCTGCGCCTGGGTGGCCTGCAAGGCGTCCAGCATCCGCGACGCCTCCGGGTCGCTCTCGGCCACCCAGCGGACGCTCACCGTCAGGCCGCGCACGGTCAGGTCCGGTTCACCGTCCTCCTCCGAACCCTTCGACGGACTCTCCGACGGGCTCTTGGACGGGCTCTTGGACGAGCTCTTGGACGAGCTCTTGGACGGGCTCTCCGACGGGCCGGGGGCGACGGAGCCCGTCGTGCTCGGCTCCGGTCCGGGCGACTCCCGCTTCTCGTGCGGGTCCTTCTTGCGCGGCTTCTTCCGCGGCGGCTCGTAGGTGCAGGACACCGGGCGCGGCAGCGACACGCTCCCGGCCGACGCGCCGCTCGGCTCGGCGACGTAGTCGGTCATGCGCGCCGCGGCCAGATCTGGCTTGGTGAGCAGGGCGCACGCGTCCGGCCAGGCCGCCTCCGGCACGCCGCCGAGCTCGGCCGGGCCGGTGCCGGTGAGCCCGCCGCGCAGCACGACCAGCCGCGCCGCGCCGTCCGGGCGGGGCGCCGCCTGCGGGACGGCCGCGTACAGCAGCCCGCCCGCCGCCGCCAGCCACGGCCGGACGCCGCTCAGGTCCGGGTCCATCGAGAACGGCGCGGGCGCGGTCGTGGTGTGCCCGTCGGCGGGCTCGACGATGTCGACGCCCGCGGGCAGCAGCCGCTCCGACAGCCGGGGGCGCAGCGCGAAGACCTTCCCGCCGGCCTGCGCGAGCGCCGCGTACGCGGGGACGTCGCGCCGCCACTCGACCCGCCCGGACGGGACGTTCACCGCCTCCATGCGGGTGTCGCCCGAGTCGGCCCCGTCCGGGTGGTAGACGACCACGAGCCGGTCGCGCGCGAGGACGCCCGGGCACATCAGGTCGCCGCACACCCCGTCGCCGTTCCAGACGCCGAACTGGCGGCCGTCCCCGTCGAACGCGCGCAGGGCCGTCCCGTCGGAGGCGAGCGTCACCCCGTCCAGCATCGACACCTCGGGCGACTCGCGGGACCCGAGCCGCCGGTCCCAGCGGACGACGCCCTTGGCCGGGTCGACGGCCAGCAGCCGGCTGCGGTGCCTGCCCTCCTGCCGGCAGTCGAGGCCCAGCGCGGCGAGCGCCTCCCTGCCGTCGGACGGGTGCGCGCCGCTCTCGAACAGGCGGCAGCCGCGCGGCAGCGCCAGCCGCCAGATCCGGTTCCCGGTCACGGCCGAGACGCCGTACAGGGTCCGGCGCTTGTCGTCGGTGGTGAGCAGGACGTCCGAACCGGCGGGCCAGCGCAGCGTCGTCCGGGAGACCGCGGCGGGGAGCTCGCCCTCGCGCCGCCACAGCAGCCCGCCCGACAGCGCGTCGAACGCGACGAGCACCCGGTCGGCGCGGTCGCCGTCCCGCTCGAAGTAGGCGGCCAGCCTGGAGCGGGTCGACGTCCAGCCGAGCAGCGTCCAGCCGGAGCGGCGGTAGCTCCAGCGGCCCTTGCCGGTGCGGGCGTCGCGCACCTCGATGCCGCGCCCGGACGCCGTGACGACCTGCCCCTGCGCGACCTGGTAGGCGACGCCGTCGTAGCCCGCGACGGAACCGTGGTGCGTCTGCGTCGTGTGCTCCCAGCTGACCGCGAGCGGGCCCGGCGGCGGCCCCATCTCGCTCTGCGGCGTGACGGGCGCGCCGGTCACGGTGTGCCGCACCTGCCACCATTCGGCGCGCAGGACGTACTTGTCGACGAGGACGACGCACAGTGTCACGGCGACCGCCGCCGAGGCCAGCCCGAGCGCGACGCGGACCCTGCCCACGGTCTCCGGCCGGCCGTCAGGCCGCTGCCGGCTCCCGACCACGACTGCGCCGCCTCCTCCCACGTACCGTAGGACTCCACCATGCCTTGTGCGGGGCTCCCGCGCGACACGGCCGGGAAGAACGGAGTGACCGTGGAGGTCTTCACCCGCTGGCACACGTGGGACACGGCCCGCGCCGGGATCGTCGCGTCGGGCGCGCCGATCGACCTGGACGCGCTGGGCAAGGCCGTCGCCGCCGCTCAGCGGTGGCACGGCGGCCAGGAGCGTCCGACCGGCGCGCCCTACGTCGAGCACCTGCTGGAGGCCCTCGAAGTCCTGGTGCGCGGAGCCGATGTGACGGTGCCGGCCGTCCTGTACGCCGCGGTTCTGCACGACGTCGTCGAGGACACGTCCGCCACGCTCAGCGACGTGGAGGACGAGTTCGGCCCGGAAGTGACCGAATTGGTCGACTGGGTCACCAAACCGCCCGCCGTCGGCACCGGGCGGCAGGCCAAACGCGCCGCCAAGTCGGCCTACCTGCGCCGCCTGCGCGACGCCCCGCGCGAGGCGATCCTGGTCAAGCTCGCCGACCGCGTCAGCAACGTCCAGACGCTGGACAGGATGCCGCCGGACTTCCAGCGCCGCTACTACGCCGAGACCCTGACCTACATCGTTCCGCTCGCCGAGCCCGAGCCCTGGTTCCAGGACTGGTACGCGTCCTGGCGGAGGCACTTCGCCCACCTCCAGTGACCAGATGGTCATGGAGTGGGAGGATGCGGAGTCATGGAGCGCGAGTGGGTCGTTGAGGAGAGCGTGGTCGTCGCGGCGGAGCCGCGGGCCGTCTACGCGGCGGTCGCGGATCTGCGGCGGATGGGCGAGTGGAGCCCCGAGGTGTTCTACATCTGGGTGCGCGGCCGGGCGATCGCGCCCGGGACGAAGTTCGTCGGGTTCAACCGGATCGCCTGGCGTGTGTGGTTCACCACATGCCAGGTGACGGCGGCGGTGCCGGGCCAGGCGTTCGCGTTCCGCGTGTCGACCTTCGGGATGCCGGTGGCGCTGTGGGGCTACCGCATCGAGGACGTCTCGGACGACCCGTCCGCGCCCCGGACCCGGCTCACCGAGTACTGGGAGGACCAGCGCCGCGACAACCGGGGCGCCGCGTTCGCCTCGCTGCTCGGCAAGGTGTTCACCGGCGTCCCGGCGGAGCGCCGCGCCGAACTCAACCGCAAGGGCATGCGCGCCACCATCGACCGGATCCGGACGGCCGCCGAGTCGGCGTGACCGGGCGCCCTTGGCAGCAAAACGAGAACCTGTTCTACTAAGCGGTGTGACAAGCACCGTGCAAGCGCATGCCATCCAGGGCGAGCGGGTCACCCTCCCGGTACGGATCCGCGACGCCGCCGTGGGGTCGGCGATGTTCGCCGTGCCCGCCGGCGCCGCCCAGGCCGTCATCGGCTACTCCGGGCTGGAGGTCGCCGAGCCGCTGCCCGGCAGGGCCGTCTGCTCGCTGGCGTTCGTCCGGTACGCCGACGGGGACCTCGGGCCGTACCACGAGTTCGCCGTCGCGTTCCTGGTGCGCCCGCCCGGCGAGCCGCCGTCCCCGGGGATCCGCGGACGCCTGCGCGGGGTCGGCGCGTTCATCCACTGGCTGCCGGTCAACCAGGAGTTCACCCTGGAGGCCGGGCGGACCATCTGGGGCTTCCCCAAGGAGATCGCCGACATCCCAATGGACCTCACCGGGCGCGTGCAGCGGTGCGCGGTGCGGTTCGGCGGCCGGACGGCGATCGAGGTGGCGGTCAAGCCCGGCGTTCCGATGCCGAGCGGCGCCGGCGCCCCGAGCGTCGACGCCTACTCGTGCCTGGACGGCGTGACCCGCCGGACGCCGTGGACGCTCACGCCGTCCGAGGTGCGGACCCGTCCGGGCGGGGCGAAGGTCGTCCTCGGCGACCACCCCGTGGCCGAGGAGCTGCGCGGGCTGGGCCTCGACCGGGCACGGGCCCTGACCACCAGCACGGTCGGGCATCTGCAGATGGTCTTCGAGGGCGCCGAGGAGGTGCGCGCGTGAGGCGGACGGCACTGGTCACCGGCGCGGCGCACGGGCTCGGCGCGATGGCGGCGCGGCGGCTCGCCGCGGCGGCCTGGGACGTCGTCGCGGTGGACGTGGACGAGGTCGGCCTCGCCAAGACCTCGCTGCGCTCCCCGAACATGCACGTGCGGGCGTGCGACGTCGCCGATGGCGGCGCCGTGGCCGAGGTGCTGGCGATGACGGGCCCGGTGCACCGGGTCGTCCACGCCGCCGCCATCGCGCCCGCGGGGCCGGTGCTGGAACAGGCCGCCGGCGAAATAGAACACGTTCTCCGAACGAACGTCATCGGCGCGATTCACGTCGTCCAGGCGACGCTGCCGGGGATGCTGGAGCGCGGCGCGGGCGAGCTGTTCCTCTGCCCGGGCGCGGCGGGCCCCTCGGCGGCCGCCGTGGCCGCCTACACCGACGCGCTCTGGGCCGAGCAGGGCGACCGGGGCGTGCTGCTGCGCTGCGTGCGGCCGGACGACGGGACACCGCACCGGCTCGTCCTCGACGCGATGGACCGCTCGCTCGCCCGTCCCGCCGCGCACGTCCACGTGCGGGCCCGGCCGACCCGCCGCCCACCTGCCATGATCTTCGCTCCACGATGAACTCCGGCGGGACCGAATAAGCTGTCTCCTTCGCCCTTTCGGGGCGCCGGGGGAGGTCCCCGGCGTGACTCACGTGCGAGGAGCAGCCTGCATGTCGTCCCAGGTCAACGGGCGGCCGACCGAGTCCGGCGGCACGGTGAAGGACCAGGAGATCGCCGCCGAGCAGCGCTACGTCGACATCGCCTACCAGCGGCTGGAGGAGATGCGCGCGGACGCCCAGGCCATGATCCGCGAAGGCTACCGGCAGTCGCTCGCCGGAACCAAGGGCTCGCTCGTGGACCGGGACGCGATGGTCCACCAGGCGTCTTTGCGCGTCCAGGCGCTGGACATCGCCGACGACGGCCTGGTCTTCGGCCGGCTCGACCTGACCTCCGAAGAGGTCCGCTACATCGGCCGCATCGGCGTCCGCACCAGCGAGCACGACTCCCTCGTCATCGACTGGCGGGCGCCCGCCGCCGAGGACTTCTACCGCGCCACCCCCGAGGACCCGCGCGGCGTCGTCCGCCGCCGCGTCCTGCACTCGCGCGGCCACACGGTCGTCGACCTTGAGGACGACCTCCTCGACCCGGAGGCGGCGGACGGCATGACGGTCGTCGGCGACGGCGCGTTCCTCGCCTCGCTCGCCCGCACCCGCGAGGGCGCGATGCGCGACATCGTCGCGACGATCCAGCGGGAGCAGGACGAGGTCATCCGCGCCCCCGCCGACGGGACGGTCCTGGTCCGCGGCGCCCCCGGCACCGGCAAGACCGCCGTCGCGCTGCACCGCGTCGCCTACCTGCTGTTCCGGCACCGCCGCCGGTTCGGGTCGCGCGGTGTGCTGGTGATCGGCCCGAACCGCCGGTTCACCGCCTACATCGAGCGGGTGCTGCCGTCCCTCGGCGAGGGCTCGGCGACGCTGCGCTCGCTCGGCGACCTCGTCGACGGCGGCACCGCGACCGTCCACGACGCGCCGCGTGTGGCCCGCGTCAAGGGCGCGGACACGATGGCGGCGATCCTGCGCCGCGCCGTGGCCGACCACGCGCCCGGTGCCCCCGGAGAACTGCGCGTCGTGTTCAAGGGCATCGTCGTCGCCCTCGACCGCGACCGCATCGACCGGATCCGCAACGAGGTCCACCGGCGCAGCCGCGGCAGCGTGAACACCGCCCGCGGGCGGGCGGCCGAAATGCTCCTGGACGCCCTCTGGGCCCGCTTCAACGACCTCGGCGGCCCGGAGGCGGCCGAGGCCGAGGAGGGCGCCGAAGCGGGGCTGTGGAACGCGATCCTGGCCGCCGACGGCCTCGCCTCCCTCGACGAGGAACCGGCCCGCGCGAGCCAGAACGGGGACGGCGACCCGAAGCGCACCCAGTTCGAGACGCGGGTCCGCGAGCAGCGCGCGTTCACCGACTTCCTCGTCGCCTGGTGGCCGATCCGCCGCCCGCTGGACGTGCTGCGCTCGCTCGGCGACCCGTCGCGGCTGCGCCGCGCCGCCGGACGCGACCTCGACCGCGACGACATCGAGCCGCTCGCGGCGTCCTGGACCGGGGAGGACGCGCCGCTCAGCTACCAGGACGTCGCCCTCCTGGACGAGCTCGACGCGCTGCTCGGCTCGCCGCCCCGCCCGTCGCGCCGCCGCAAGGCCCCGTCCGAGGACGACCCGTTCGTCGTCGACGGCGTCAACATCCTCACCGGGGAGGAGGTCGTGGACGACACCTGGGAGCCGGAGATGCAGGAGCTGACGACGTCCATCGAGCGCCTCGAACGGTCCCGCCGGGTGGACGACGGCGTGGTGGAGGAGCGTCCCGAGTACGCGCACATCGTCGTCGACGAGGCGCAGGACCTCTCCCCCATGCAGTGGCGCATGCTCGGCCGCCGCGGCCGCCAGGCCAGCTGGACGATCGTCGAGGACCCGGCCCAGAGCGCGTGGGAGGACCTCGACGCCGCCCGCCAGGCCATGGAGGCCGCGCTCGGCGGCGAGCGTCCCTCCCGGGGCCGCCGCCGCACCCGCAAGCCGGCGCCTCGCACGCGGCACGAGTACGAACTGACGACGAACTACCGCAACTCGACCGAGATCGCCGCCGTGTCCGCCCGCGTGCTGGCCCGCGCCCTCCCGGAGGCCAGCCCGGCCCGCGCCGTCCGGACGTCCGGCATCGACCCGATCGTTCATGTCGTCCCCCAACCTGACCTGGCCTCCGCCGCCCGCGCGGCGGCAGAAGAACTCCTCACTCAGGTAGAGGGCACGATCGGCGTAATCGTTCCACTCCCTTTGACGGAACGTGTCCACCCGGACACACCGGCCACAGCGGGCACGGCGGGCACGGCGGGCACGGCGCCGCCCACGTCCGGTCCGGAAGGCACTCCGAAGCCCGGCCATGCCGTCGCGTGGACTGAAAGTGATCTTGAGCGGCTGGGTGCGGGGTTGCCGGAGCGGGTGCAGGTGCTGGACGTCCTGGAGGCGAAGGGCCTGGAGTTCGACGCCGCCGTGATCGTGGCGCCCGAGACCGTCGCCGCGCAGTCGCCGCGCGGGCTGCGGGTCCTGTACGTCGCCGTCTCGCGAGCGACGCAGCGGCTGACCGTCCTCACCGCCGACCCGGACTGGCGCGCCGCGCTCCTCGGCACCTGACCCCGGCGGCGCGTCCAAGCGGGGAGAAGGCCCGGCGTGCGGGAGTTAGGCTGACGCTGCCCCATTCGCACGGGTGGACGGAGATCAATGAGCGGCCGCAATCCCGCGCCCCGGCGCAGCTACGGAGGCCGGTCCGCCGAGGAGCGACGGGCTGAGCGGCGCGAACGCCTGCTGGCGGCGGGCCTCGAACTGTTCGGGACGCGCGGCTACGCGGCGACGTCCATCGAGCGGCTGTGCGCGACGGCGAGCGTGTCGACCCGCAACTTCTACGAGGAGTTCTCCGGGCGCGAGGAACTGCTCACCACGCTGCACCAGCACATCAACACGCGCGCCTCCGCCGCCATGACCGCCGCGTACGCCGACGCGGCGGACGGCGGCCTGCGCACCCGCGTGGAGGCCGCCGTGCGCGCGTTCGTCTCCATCACGGCGAGCGACCCGCGCTGGGCCCGCATCGCGTTCGTCGAGGTCATCGGCGTCAGCGCCGTTCTGGAGCAGCACCGCTTCCGCTGGCGCGCCCGGTGGGAGGAGACGATGACCGCGATGGCCCGCGAGGCCGTCGCCCGCGGCGAGGCCCTCGACCGCGACTACCGCCTTACGATGATCGCCATCATCGGCGCGGTGAACAACCTCGTCCACCACTGGTCGGCCCGCGACCAGGACGTCCCCCTCGACGACATCACCGCCGAGCTGACCCATCTGATCCTGGCGGCGATCACGACCCCCTAGATGATGGGGGGACGGCCCGTCCGGGTCATGCGCCAGGCGGTGCGGTAGGAGATGGGGCGGCGGGGGCCCGCGGGTTTGCGCCAGCCCTCCGCGAAGCCCTTGAACCACGGCTTGAGGGCGCTCGGCTTGCGTTCGCGGAGGACGGTCATGCCGATCCACACCGCGAGGTAGGTGAGGGCCAGCGGCCACGGGAGGTTGCGGCGGGCCAGCCAGACGCGGTTGCGGGCGTTGTAGCGGTAGAACATGCCGTGCCGCGTCGGCAGGACGGCGGGGTGGAACATGACCGCCGAGGCGTCGTAGACGATGCGGTACCCGGCGTTGAGGATCTGCCAGGCGAGGTCGGTCTCCTCGTGGGCGTAGAAGAAGTCCTCGGGGAGGCCGCCGCCGGCGTCGAACGCGGCGCGGCGGACCGCGCAGGCGCCGCCGAGGAACGTCGTGGCGGCGGACGAGCGCTCCGGGTCGCCGGCGCGCAGCCGGGGGACGTGCCGGCGTTCACCGCGGCCGCCCTCGGGGTCGCGGACGCGGAACGAGACGACGCCGAGGTCGGGTTCGGCGGAGAACCGGTCGCGCAGGTAGGTGCCGAGGCGGGTGGAGCGGTACCAGCCGTCGTCGTCCAGGAACAGGATGACGTCACCGCAGGACGCCTCCACGCCCCGGTTCCGTCCGCCCGGGATGCCGAGGTTGTCGGGGAGGCTGAGGGTCTTGACGCGCTCGTCGTCGAACGGCGCCGCGCCCGCCTGGTCGCCGACGGGGTCGGTGCCGTTGCCGACGAGGACGACCTCGACGTCCACGTGCTCCTGGTCCAGGGCGCTGCGAACGGCGCGGGCCAGCTCCGCCGGCCTGTTCCCCATCGTGAGGACGACCACGGACAGTTTCACTTCAGCCTCCGGGAGGCCAGGATGCTGACCAGGTGAAGCAGGGTCTGGACGACGGCGACGACGGCCACCGCCGCCATCAGCACGCGCACCGCGACCGGGTCGCCGGCGCCGGTCACCGCGTCGATCACGGCGGCGGCGAGGATCAGCAGCGACAGCTCGACCGCGCCGATGATCCGGTGGAAGCGCAGCATGGAGGCCGCCTGCCGGGCCAGCGCGATGCCGGTGGAGCGGGGGCGCAGCGCGCGGTCGCCGCCGGACGGGTCGGCGGTCAGCCCCGACTTGGCGCGGGCCACGACGACGTTGTCGGTCTCCGCCTTGATCAGCGCGGCGCCGAGCGCGGCGACGAGGCCGAGCTCGGCCCAGCCGCCGTTCTGCCAGCCGCCCTGCGCCATGAAGCCGAGCCCGATGAGCAGCGACACCTCGGACAGGTAGTGGCCGATCCGGTCGAGGAACACCCCGGCGACCGACGTCTGCCGCAGGTAGCGGGCGACCTCGCCGTCCACGCAGTCGAGCAGCAGGTAGACCTGGATGAGGAAGGCGCCGCCGAGGGCCGTCCACAGGGGGTCCGCGGGCAGCGACACGACGACGCCGGCGGCGACGCCGGACGCCATCATCAGGTAGGTGAGCTGGTTGGGGCTGAACCCGAGGCGCAGCGCGATCCACCCGAAGAACGGGGACAGGTCGCGCATGTAGAGGCGCCCGGCCCAGTGCTCCTCGTTCCGCCGGTCCTTCAGGCCGGGCGGCTGCCCGTACCGGCGGATGTCGGCGACACTGGCGCCCTTGCGGTGCGGCCTGTGGTCGTCGCCGGGGGGCTCTTGGGGGTGCTCGTGCCCGGGCAGCTCAGCCTCCGTGGGCCTGGACATACTCTTCCACCGCCTTGCGGGTCTCGCCCTCGTCGAGGCTGAGGTGTTCCAAGATCGTATAGCGGCCGGGCCGGGTCCGCGGGGCGTATGCCACGGCCGCGGCGAACTGTTCGGGGGTCAGCCCGACGTCGGCGGGGACGCGGGGCAGCCCGTGCCGGCCGAGGCAGGCGAGGATCTCCGCCAGCCGGTCCGCGCCGGCGCCGAGCCGGGTGGCGCGCAGGTGGTAGCAGAACGCGGCGCCGAGCCCGGCCAGCTCGCCGTGGTTGGCGGTGTCCGGGAACAGGTGGTCGATGGCGTGCAGGATCTCGTGGTCGCCGCCGCTCGCCGGGCGCGAGTCGCCGGCGAACGCCATCGCCATCCCCGACAGCACGAGCGCCTCCGCGAGGACGGTCAGGAACCGGTCGGAGTCGATCGAGCCGGGCTGGTGCACCAGCGCCTCGGCGGCGGTGCGGGCCACGGTGAGGGCCAGCCGGTCGACGCGCTCGCCGCAGTCCTCGGCCGCGAGCAGCCAGTCGTCCACGGCGGAGAAGTTGCTGACCACGTCGCCGATCCCGGCGCGGACGAGCCGGTCGGGCGCGGCGTGCACGTAGTCGAGGTCGACGACCATCGCCAGCGGCATCACGACGCCGAACGAGCCCTTGCCCTTGTCGTGGACGAGGGACGCGACCGGCGAGCAGATCCCGTCGTGCGACAGGTTCGTGGCGACCGACACCATCGGGATGCCCGACAGCGTCGCCGCGTACTTGGCGGCGTCGATCGTCCGGCCGCCGCCGATGCCGACGACCGCCTCGTACGACCCGGCGCGCAGCTTGGACCCCAGGTCGACGGCCGCGTCCACGGTGCCGCCCGCGACCTGGAACACCTCGCAGGCGTCCAGGGACGCCTTGACCTGCTCGGCGATCTGGTCGCCCTGGCCGGGGCCGACCGCGACCGCGACGCGCCCCTCGGTGGCGATCCGCTTGTCGGCGAGCAGCTCGCCGAGACCCGCGACAGCGCCGCGCCGCACATCGATGGAGAGCGGCGCGTTCAGCATCCGCGTCAGCAGGGGCATGGGCCTCCTCGCGTCGTGCCGTGCGTGCGGTCAGTAGCCCTTGGCGATCCGGCGGGCCTTCTCCAGGTCCTCGTGGTTGTCGACCTCCACCCAGGCGACGTCGCCGATCGGTGCGACCCCGATGCGGCCGCCCCGGTTGACGAGCTCCTGGTAGCCGTCCTCGTAGTACAGGTCGGGGTCGCGCTCCCAGGTGGCCTTGAGCGCGTCGGCGAGCGGCTCCGCGGCGGCCGGCTCGATGAGCGTGGCGCCGATGTACTCGCCGTTCGCCGTGGAGGGGTCCATCAGCTTGGTGATGGTCTTCAGGTGGTCCTCGCCGTCGAGGATCACCTTCATCTCCTCGTCGGCGAGAGTTTTCACATCGTCCACCGCCAGGAGGATGTCCGGCCCGCGGTTGGCCAGTAGCGTCTTCTCCACGCTCACCGGATGGACCGTGTCGCCGTTGACCATGAGGACGCCCTTGGAGAAGTGCTCCCGAGCCAGCCACATGGAGTAGGCGTTGTTCCACTCCTCGGCCTTGTCGTTGTGAACCAGCGTGAGGGACACGCCGTACAGCTCCTCAAGGGCGGTTTTACGTTCCTCCACGGCGCCCGCCTGGTAGCCGACGACGATGACGACGTCCGTCAGCCCGACCTCGGCGAGGTTGCGGAGGGCGATGTCGAGGATGGTGGTCTCGCCGTCAACGGGGACCAGGGCCTTGGGGAGGGTGTCGGTGTACGGCCGCAGCCTCCGGCCCGCGCCCGCCGCCAGCACCATGCCGATCATGCTCTTCTCCTCTTTCCCGGTGGGGGCCGCCCCCCACACCCCCGGACAAAAGACTCCGTCAGGTCGACCGTCGCCGCTTCGCGGCCGTTCCACGCCCATGTGGCGACGCTCCCGCCGCCGGACAACACGCCAAGGTAGGCGGCCTGAGCCGCGTACGCGAACGGAGGTGCCCCGGACGGGCCCGCGAACGTGCGGTGTCGCGGTGGCGGGGCGCGAGGACCGTGATCGGCGCGCAGACGAGCGGCGCCGACGGTGCGCGCGCGTCCCCCAACACGGCCTGGCAACCATACTCGATCGCGCGGGCTGTGGGCGGCCGAGCCGGTCCGGGCGGCCCGGGGTCCGGTACGTTGTGCGTGACCGGCCGCTCACGCGCGGGCGCCTGTTCCATCGGCGCCTCCGGAGCCGGTCGGGCGAACACGGGCAGGAGCACAGCGTAGCGGCCCGATGACCGGGCGCCGCGGAGATCGAGGAGAGATGGCGACGCGGACCGTCGCGGTGGTGCTCGCCGGCGGGACCGGCGAGCGCATGGGCGCCGGGCGCCCCAAGCAGCTCATGGACGTCGGCGGCCGGCCGATCCTGGCGCACGCGGTCGGCGCGTTCGACGCCCATCCGGGCATCGGCGAGGTCGTGGTCGTGATGGCGGCCGGGCATCTGCGCGCGGCCGCCGCGATCGCCGCTCCGTTCCGCAAGACGGCCGCCGTGATCGAGGGCGGCGCGACCCGGACCGCGTCGACCGTCGCGGCGCTGCGGGTGCTGGACGAGCATCCCGACGACGTGCGCGTCCTGTTCCACGACGCGGCCCGGCCGTTCGTCGGCCCCCCGGTCATCGACCGCGTGCTGGACGCCCTGGACGGCTGCGAGGCCGTCGCGGTCGGCGTGCCGTCGTCCGACACCATCGTCGTGGTCGAGGACGGCGTGGTCGTGTCCATGCCGCCGCGCGAGACGCTGAGCCGGTTCCAGACCCCGCAGGGCTTCCGGCTCGGCACGATCCGCAAGGCCTACGAGCTGGCGCTCGCCGACCCGGCGCTGCGCGCCACCGACGACTGCGGCATCGTGCACCGCTACCTGCCGGGCGTCCCGATCCGGATCGTCGCGGGCAGCGAGCGCAACCTCAAGGTCACCCAGCCGCTCGACGCCGTCATCGCCGAACATCTCGCCACCGAGGAAGCACCTTGATCTGGTCACTGTGCCCGCGCACCGGCCCCTGAACGAGTGGATGGCCCTGCCTTCTCCCATCTAACATGATCATGCACTACCATGTTAAAGGTGAGCCAGGTGATCAAGCGGGCCTACAGGTACCGCTTCTACCCGACCACCGAACAGGCGGGCCTGCTGAGCCGCACGTTCGGCTGCGTGCGCCTGGTCTGGAACAAGGCGCTGGCCGAACGCACCCGCCGGTACAAGGACGAAGGTGAGCGCACCTCCTACGTGGACACCGCCAAGTGGCTCACTGCCTGGAAGCAGGACGAGGAACTCTCGTTCCTGCGCGAAGTGTCGAACGTGCCGCTCCAGCAGTGTCTGCGCACCCAGCAGGTCGCGTTCAACAACTTCTTCGCCAAACGGGCCCGCTACCCGCGCTTCAAGTCCAAGCGGACGGCACGGAAGTCAGCGACTTTCCAGAACAATGCCTTCACATTCCGCGATGGAGCGTTGAAGCTGGCGAAGACGACCGATCCGCTGAACATCGTGTGGCATCGGCCCTTGCCGCAGGGTGTGGAGCCGTCCACGGTCACCGTGTCTCAGGATGGCGCGGGTCGGTGGTTCGTGTCCCTGCTGGTGGAGGAGACCGTCAAACCACTACCGAGTACCAGGGCCGCGGTGGGGATCGACGCGGGCCTGAACCATTTGGTGACCCTGTCCACTGGGGAGAAGGTCACCAATCCACGGCACGAGCGTGCGGACCGGCGCAGACTGGCCAAGGCGCAAAAGGCGCTGTCCCGCACGGCGAAGGGATCGGCCAACCGGTGCAAGACCCGGCGGCGGGTCGCCAAGATCCACGCCAGGATCGCCGACCGGCGCCGGGATCACCTGCACAAGCTGTCCACGAGGCTGGTACGCGAAAACCAAGCCCTGGCCATCGAGGACCTGACCGTACGTAACATGCTCAAGAACCGCTCCATGGCGCGGGCGATCAGCGATGCGTCGTGGTCGCAGTTGCGCAGCATGCTGGAGTACAAGGCCGGCTGGTACGGGCGAGATCTACTGCTGGTGGACCGATGGTTTCCCTCCTCGAAGCTGTGCTCCACGCCGGGGTGCAGCCATATGAACCAGAAGATGCCGCTGAACGTGCGGTCCTGGACGTGCCCGCAGTGCGGCACGCTGCACGACCGGGACGTGAACGCAGCCAACAATGTGCTCGCCGCCGGGCTGGCGGAGAGGTGAAACGCCTGCGGAGGGCCGGTAAGACCGGCCCCGGAGAATTCCGGGGAGGCACGGCCCGGTGAAACAGGAACCTCAATCCCGCAAGGGAATGAAGCCCCTCCCCGCAAGGAGGGGAGAAGCCACCTTCGAGAACTCTCCCACGATCATCGGGCATCGCGGCTACGGCGCGGGCGATCTCACGCCGCCCGGGGCCGAGCAGGCCGTCGCCGAGAACACGCTGCCCTCGATGCTCGCCGCCGTCGACGCCGGGCTGTCCTGGGTCGAGATCGACGTCACGCGGACCGCCGACGACGACCTCGTCCTGCGGCACGACCCGACGACCGTCGACGGCGACCACCTGGTCGACCTGCCCGCGACCGCGAGCGGGCTGCCCCGCCTCACCGAGATCTTCGACGCGCTGCCCGCGGACGTGGCGGTGGACGTCGACGTGAAGACCGTCCTGGAGGACGCGCTGGACGAGCCGTCCCGCCGCACGGGCGCGCTGCTGCTGCCCGTGCTGAGGCGGGAGGCGGAGCGGCGCCGGCTGCTCGTCACGTCGTTCGACCCGTCGCTGCTGGTGTTCCTGAAGGACGAGCTGCCGGGCGTCCCGCTGGGGCTGCTGACGTGGCTGCGGTTCCCGCTGTGGCACGCCGTCCCGGCGGCGGCGGGCCTCGGCATGGACGTGGTCGCCGTGCACACCGGGTCGTGCGGCATCGAGCATCCCGACACGCGGCTGCGTCCGCTGGAGCACTGCGTGGAAGTCGCCCACAAGGCGGGCCTGGAGACGATCGCCTGGTGCCCGTCCGCGGAGGCGGCGCCGACCTACGCGGCGGCCGGTTTCGACGCGATGGTGGTCAACGACGTCCCCGGCGTACTCGCCGCCGTCTGACGCCCTCGGCCCCGGTCTCTGTTACTTCGGGCGGTTGCCGCCGTACATGCGCGTCCACTCGCCGGGGCCGTCGTCGTCCGATGCGCCGCCCGCGGACGGCTTCTCCCTGGCGGAGGGGGCAGGGGCGGCCG
>NZ_SMKY01000071.1 GCF_004349235.1 Actinomadura darangshiensis
GCCCTGCGGGTGCGGAAACTGACCGGGAGGGCGGGGGGGGGGGGGTGGTTTCGGCCGTCGCAGGCCCGGCACGCGTCGGCGCGCGGTAAGAAGGTCACCGGTGGGCTCAACCTGGCGAAGGGCGCGATGCCGCAGGGCGTGAAGATCTCTCCCGACGGCCGGACGTTCTACATCGCCGATATGGCCTCCGACGGTGTCTGGACGATCGATGCGTCAACGTTCCGTAAGACCGGCTTCATCCGTACCGGCAAGGGCGCGCACGGTCTATACGTGAGCCGCGACTCGACCACCCTCTACGTCACCAATCGTGGCGAGGGTTCCATCTCGTTGATCTCGTTCAAGTCGGGGCGGGTTGTGCGGCGCTGGCGGCTGCCCGGCGGTGGTTCGCCCGACATGGGCGGCGTGTCGGCCGACGGGAAGGTGCTGTGGCTGTCGGGCCGCTATCACGGCGAGGTGTACGCGATCTCCACGGCCACCGGCAGGTTGATCCGCCGCATCCGTGTCGGCGATGGCCCGCACGGTCTCTGCGTGTATCCGCAGCCCGGCCGCTACTCCCTTGGGCACACCGGCGTTCTCCGCTGAACGTGGCGGCTCCCATCCGGAACGCCGGCGCGCGTACAGCCCGGGACGCGCATGCAGGAGGCAGCACACCGCTCCCGCACTCGAATTTCTACAGTCATGTAGACGAACTGCTCAGGTGAGGTTAGCCTCAGCTAAGCAACCGGGACGGGATGACGGGAGCCGAACATGTCAGGCGAGAGGATCGCCCTGCTCGGGGCCATCGCCGGCTTCACGATCTTTCTCGGGCTGCCGCTCGGGCGCCTGCGTGATCCGCGGCCGCGGATGCGCACGCTGCTCAGCGCGGTCGCGATCGGGATCCTGCTGTTCTTGATGGTCGATGTCCTGTCTCACGCATGGGAGCCGATCGACGGGGCACTCGGCGAACACAGTGCCGGCAAGGCGGTCGGGTACGGGGCGGTCCTCCTGGCCGGGCTCATCGTCAGCCTGGCCGGCTTGGTCCATTTCGACCGCTGGATCGCAAGTCGCGTCCGGCGACCGTCCGCGCCGAAGGAAGGGCCTGGCGCTGCCACGCTTCCGGCGGCCGGCACCTGGACGGAGCAGGCGGACACCCGCGCCGTGGCGGATCGCCTGGCGCTGCTCATCGCGACTGGCATCGGGCTGCACAACTTCGCTGAGGGGCTGGCCATCGGCCACGCCGCCGCCTCCGGTGAGTTGAGCCTGGCGGTGCTGCTGGTCGTCGGGTTCGGTGCGCACAACGCCACCGAGGGCTTCGGTATCACCGCCCCGCTCGCGTCCGCCGGGCGCCGGACGAGCTGGGGACGGCTCGCGCTGCTCGGCCTGATCGGTGGAGGGCCCACCCTGGCGGGCACCGTCATCGGCCAGAGCCTGGTGAGCGACACCCTTGGGACGGCCTTTCTCGCGCTGGCGGCCGGATCGATCCTGTACGTGGTGATCGAACTGCTCGCCGTCGCCCGGGCCGCGGCCATGAAGACGGTCACAACCTGGGGAGTCCTGGCCGGGCTCGTCCTCGGCTTCGCGAGTGACGCGGTCATTACCTACGCAGGAGCGTGACTGTCACTGCGATCCCGGGCCCTGCGCGGTCACGGCCCGGTGATCCGGCGGACGGCGCCGGCGTATCGGCGGACCGCCCGCGCCGGGAGCCGCCCGGCGGGGAGCTCGACCACGAACGCGCTGTCGCGGACGACGGTGTTCTCCCAGCCAGTGATGCTCCCTGGATAGCGGGTGAGCGTGCGCAGCGGGAGCCCGACGTCGCGGGCGAAGCGCCGCTCGACGTCCTTGGGTCCTTCGGAGTCGTCGATGACGGCCATCTGCTGGTGGAACCAGATTCCGATGGTCGGACGGATCCGCCGGATGAGGTCGGCGGCGTACCGTGACTCCGGCTCCGAGAGTGGCCCGGGGCCGGAGTAGTGGACTGAGCCGCGCGAGTCGATCGGTCGCCACCCGGCCGGGAAGTTGCGGTTGAGGTCGACGCCGTGGGCGTTGCCCCGCGTCCGTGCCGCCATCCCGTCCGGGTTGAACGATGGGACCACCCATAGGTCCGTGTTCGTCGGCCCTGCCTGGGCGGCAAGGGCATTCGCCACCGGCACGCCTGCCGGCTCGTCCCCGTGCACGCAGCCGACGACCAGCACTCGCTGGGCCGCATGTGGGTTCCCCAGCTCGACCGCGACGATGGGGCGCCCATGGACGGACCTGCCCAGCAGCACCGTCCTGCGGACCCCGTGTCGCGCCGACGACCAACCGGCCTTCCCGGAGGCGCTGCACGCCGTCGAGAAGATCAGAAAGCCGAGGAGGACAAGCCCAGAGCCGCGCACGATCGTCGGCCGCCGACCCATCATGTTGTGTCCCCCCAGATATGTGCCTCGACTGATCTGGGGGAGTGGCTCTCAGATACCCGTGTCACAGAAAGTGACACATTGAAACTTATAGTAACAAGCCGGTGCTACTCGGCGAGTGTCGGGGACGTGGCCACAGCAAGCCGACCAAGGGTCTGGCCCGGCAAATCTACGAGATCGGTTTGGTGGCGTGGCGCCGCGCCAACGGCGACTCGTGCCCGTCGGCATGATGGGCGACGGAAGTCACCGTCTTCTACTATCGGCATAGCAATCTCACGAGTGCGGAGTGGGCCGATGGCGAGTTCGGACGAGCGGGGGCGCCGGCCTGCAGGGATGCTGGAGGACGCGGTGCTGGCCGCCCTGTGGGATGGGGCGCGGCCGATGAGCCCCGCCGACGTCCAGGCCGTTCTCGACGGATCGCCCGCCTATACGACCGTGATGACCACCTTGGCGCGGCTGGCCCGCAAGGGGTTCGCGACACGTTGGCGCGAAGGGCGCGGGTTCGTCTACTCCGCGAGCGTCGACGAGGCCGGTCACACGGCCGCCGCGATGCACGAGTTGCTGGGCCGCCGCAGCGACCGCGCCGCGGTGCTCGCCCGCTTCGTGTCCGAACTCGCCCCTGGGGACGAGGCGCTGCTGCACCGCCTGCTCCGTGACGCGGCCACGGACGTCGGCGACGAAACCCCCTGACCGCCTGTCGGACCACGTTCCGAGGCGAGTGGCCGCGCGAACTTCTACACACGTGTAGTATTCAATCCGTCACGCTTCGTAGTCGACGTGGGGGCGGAGTTGGCCGTCGTGAAGAAACTTCCCGAGATCACCCTGGTCTTCTGGATCATGAAGATCGCGGCGACGACTCTGGGCGAGACGGGTGGTGACCTCCTCGCCCAGACGATGAAGGTCGGCTACGCGGTCAGCTCGATCGTCTTGTTCGCGGTGTTCCTGGCGAGTCTCGGCGCCCAGCTCTGCGTCAAGCGGTTCCATCCGGCGCTCTACTGGGCGGTCATCCTGTCCACCAGCACGGCGGGAACCACGATGTCGGACTTCATGAATCGGACCGCGGGGCTCGGCTACCTCAGAGGCGCCCTGGTCCTGATCGGCGCACTGGCGACGGTGTTCGCCGTCTGGAAACTCAGCGGCCGGCCGTTCGACGTCACCCGCGTCGCCGATCTCCGGGGCGAGGCGCTGTACTGGACGGCGATTCTGTTCTCCAACACTCTCGGCACCTCGCTGGGGGACTTCCTCGCCGACGACACGGGTCTCGGCTTCGGCGGAGGAGCGACCGTCATCGGCGCCGCGATGGTCCTGATCGTTCTCGCCCGGTACCGCACGCCGGTCTCCTCGACGCTGCTGTTCTGGGTCGCCTTCGTGCTGACCCGCCCGCTCGGCGCCACGACCGGGGACTTCTTCAGCAAGCCCATCGCCAAGGGCGGTCTGGGATACGGGACGGTCGGCGCCTCGCTCATCCTGACCACCGTCCTGCTGCTCTTGATCGCCTATCAGGCGAAGCGGGGGCAGGAGAGAGGGCCGCGAGGGTCTGTGGCGACACCGTCCTGAAGGGCGCGGGCACTGCATCTACTATCGGATTAGTAGATGTTCCCGTCCTGGGGGGGCTCCGGTTGAGGACGCTCGCGCGCGCCTGGTCGGCCGTGCTGCTGGCGGGATCCCTGGCCGCCGGCTGCACGGGTGGGTCCACGCATGCCGTACGCCCGCATCCGACGACCGGATCGGTGCCGCGGTTCCAGCACGTCGTGGTCGTCGTGCTGGAGAACAAGGCCGTGCATCAGGTGATGGGCAGGAAGGACGCGCCGTATCTCAACTCGCTCGCTCGGTCCGGCGCCTGGTTCACGAACTCCTATGCGATCCGGCATCCCAGCCAGCCGAACTACCTGGCCCTGTTCTCCGGGTCGACACAGGGTCTGACCGACGACTCCTGCCCGCACGCCTACCGCTCGGCGAACCTCGCCGGTGAACTGCGCGCCGCCCGATTGACCTTCATCGGGTACTCCGAAGGCCTTCCGCATACCGGTTCGAGCGTCTGCAGCGATGGCCGCTACGCCCGCAAGCACGTCCCCTGGGCGAACTTCCCGGCCCTGCCGGCCTCGGCGAACCGACCCTTCACCGACTTCCCGCGCGATTACGCCGCGCTGCCGACGGTGGCGTTCGTCATTCCGGATCTGTGCCATGACATGCACGACTGCTCCGTTGCGGCCGGTGACTCCTGGGTGCGGGCGAACCTCGGCGGTTACGCGCGCTGGGCCCGGGCCCACGGCAGCCTGCTCATCGTCACCTTCGACGAGAACGACGGCTCGTCCGGCAACAGGATCGCCACCGTGTTCACCGGGGCGTTCGTGAAACCCGGCCGGTATTCGGAGGAGATCGACCATTACGGCGTCCTGAGGACGATCGAGGACGCTTTCCGGCTTGCTCGCGCCGGGGTGAGCGGATCCCGCAGTCCCGTCACCGACGTGTGGACGGCAGGACGGCGGTAGAACCGCTCGCGCTTATGTTCCGCTAACCCTGCGCGATCTACTATCGCGATAGTAGATCCTTGGATGCGGATGAGGGCGGTGGAACCGTTTGCGACCGGAACCCGATGTGACCGTTGTCGTGATCGCCTACAACGATGCGCGGCGCCTCCCCCGTGCCGTCCGCTCGGCGTTGGAGCAGTCGCTCGCCCAGGTGGAGGTCGTCATCGTCGATGACGCGAGCACCGACTCCACGCCAAGGGTCGCCGCCACTCTGGCGGAGGGCCATCCGGATCGAGTGCGCGCCTTCCCGCTCCAGGCGAACTCCGGCGGGTGCGGCGCGCCCCGCAATTTCGGCCTCCAGATGGCGCGCGGCCGGTACGTGATGTTCCTCGACAGCGATGACACGCTCCCCGCGCACGCCTGCGGCACCATGGTGGCGGCCGCTGAGGAGACCGGCGCCGACCTGGTCGCGGGGCGGTGCGTTCGCGTCCTTCCCGGGCGGGAGAAGGACTGGTGCCCGTGGCTGTACCAGGACCCGGGGCTCTTCCGCAGCGTTCTTGATCAGCCGGATCTGCTGTACGACACCCTGGCGACCAACAAGTGCTACCGGCGCGAGTTCCTCGACCGGGCGAAGCTGCGGTTCGCCGAGCGGCTGCACTACGAGGACCTGCTGTTCAGCGCGCAGGCGTACCTCGCCGCGGACGGTATCGCGGTCGTCCCCGACCGGGTCTACAACTGGATGGTGGAACCGCGCGACCGGGCGCCGTCGATCAGCAACCGGCGCGCTGAACTGCGGAACTTCGCCGATCGGCTGGAGATCCACCGGCGGATCGACGTCGCGCTGCGTGACCACAGCGCCGCTGAGCTGGCACGCCTCAAGGACGCCAAGTTCATCGACCACGACCTGCTGCTCTACCTGCGCGAACTGCGCAGCCGCGATTCAGGCCACCGTCAGCTGTTCACGGACCTGGCCCGGTCCTACCTGGCCGAGATGGACGACACGGTGTTCCATGCCGCCGGCCGGATCCCGGCCATCGCCGCCCTGATGATCCGGGAGGGCGACATCGAGGCGGCGATGGCCGCCGTCGATCTGGTGCCCCGGAGCGGTGTTCCAGTGCTGTCCATCGAGCCGGCCGAACAGGATGGGCGCGTCTACTGGTCTGGTGCCCATATCGGCACCGAGCTCGGCCGCAGCGTGCTGGACGTCACGGACATGGACCTGTCGACGCTTCCGCCTGACGCCCTCCATCTGGGCGGCCGCGTGACCGCGATGCGGCCGGAAGGAAAGGTGCTGCGGGTCTCGGGCACCATTGTGAATCCACTCGGGCGGATCAAGCCCGGTGAGGAGCTGAGCGGAACCCTGGACATCCGCGACCGCCGCCGCGCGAGTCGCGCCTTCCACGTCCAGGCGAGCTTCCGGCACGAGGACGGCTGGATCGCGTGGGAGGCGGCGTTCGTGCCGTCCCGGACGATCAGGCCCTTCGGGCTCGTCGACCAGACGTGGGGCATGTGGCTGCGTCTGAAGGCCGGCGGTACCACCGTCATGGCGCGCCTCACCTCCGAGGGGACCGCCCACTGCGACCTCGCCGTCCCCGTCCGGCCGCGGTTGACGCGGGCCGTCGGCGACCATCTGGAGCCCTACATTGCAGGGAACGGTGAGCTGGCCCTGCGCATCGTGGCCTGCCGATGGCCGGCCCGCATGGTCCTGCCGGCACTGCGCCGAGTCGCTGGGACCGACCTTGCACGAGCTCTGCGGCGTCGGCTGGCCCGGCGCGGGCAGCCCCAGGCCGGGCAGGACGCGCGGACGCCGGTGAGCGGGCCGAGCCCGGCCGTCGAGCGGCGCGGGTAGCGGACGCAAGGCGACTTGGTCCAACCAGAATATCTACAAGCATGTAGATTTTCGACAGGCCGGGAACGGGTACGGTCCCGGTTCTTTGGAAACGGGGGATTCGATGATCGAAGGTTTCGGTGCCCTTCCCGCGGCCCTGAACCCGCTGGACGCGGGATCGCTGCTGGCGGCCTTCGGGACGGTCGGCATTGCGGTGGTGCTGTTCGCCGAGACCGGGCTGCTCGTCGGGTTCTTCCTGCCGGGCGACTCGCTGCTGTTCACCGCCGGGCTGCTGTGTACGGCGGGCGCCCACGGGGACACCCGGCTGTCACTGCCCTGGGTGATGTTCGCCGCCGCGGCCGGGGCGCTCGTCGGAGCGCAATGCGGCTTCGTCCTGGGACGCCGTGGCGGGCGGGTGCTGCTCGCCCGCAGCCGGAACCGGCATCTGCTGGACGGCGTGGCACGCGCGGAAGAACTCCTGGGGCGCTACGGGCATGCCAAGGCGATCGTGCTGGCGCGGTTCGTCCCCGTTGTGCGGACCGTCCTGAATCCGCTCGCTGGCGCGTTGGACATGCCCGTCCGGGTTTTCACACTGTGGCAGGTCGCCGGTGGACTGCTGTGGAGCCTCGGGCTGGTGCTCGCGGGCTACCTGCTCGGGTCCTCGATCCCCAACATCGACACCTATCTGCTTCCCGCCGTCGCTGTGATCGTGGTGCTCTCGCTCCTCCCGGTGGGACTCGAGTTCCTCAAGGCGCGGCGTCGGACGGCGCGCCGTGATCGGGCTTCCGGGGCAGGCGATGGCCGCCGGCGGCGCGACGACCCGGTGCCGTGACACACTGGTCATCGGAGGGCGGTGGCAGGCATAGCGAGGGGGCGCCCATGGCCGACGGGCGACGCGAGCCGGGCGCGCTGGAATCGGAGATCATGACCGTCCTGCAGCACGCAGGTGAGGCGCTGTCCACCGCCGAGGTACGGCAGCGCCTGGGCGGAGAACTCGCCTACACCACAGTGGTGACGATCCTTTCTCGCATGCATGACAAGGGCCTGCTCGTTCGCACCAAGGCTGGGCGAGCCTTCCGGTACGCGCCGGTGAGCGACGAGCCGGGGCTCGCCGCGCACCGCATGCACCAGGTCATGAACGGGCGGCCCGACCGGGACACGGTGCTGGCCCGCTTCGTCGAGACCCTGTCCGACGAGGACGAGCGGCGGGTGCGCGAACTCCTCGAAGGCCGGTGACACATGATGGACCTGGACGGTTTCCTGCCCCTGGTGCTGCCGGCCGTCATGGCGTGCGCCGCGCGCCCGCTGTCCGGGCTGCTGCCGCCCCGCACGGGCACCTGGCTGCTGACCGCAACGGGCGTCGCCCTCGCCCTGGCCAGCACCGCCACGCTGGCGGTCCTCGCCCTGGGCGGGGCGCTGCGCCTGCCGCTGATCGCGAAGCTCGGGCATCTGTCCGAGCATGTGCTTCACCACGCCACCGAGACCAGTCCCGCCCTGGCCACGGTCGCCGGCCTGGCGCTGGTCGCGAGCCTGGCCGCGGCGGGACACGCGGCGACGACGCACATCCGCGCGCTACTGGACGGTGCGCGAACCGCCCGCGGGCTTCCCGGCGAGGGCATTCTGGCCGTCGTCGAGGACGACGCGGCCGACGCGTTCGCGCTTCCCGGACGTCCGGGACGCATCGTGGTCTCCACCGGGATGCTGGCGGCCCTGGATCCCGCTGAGCGCGACGTTCTGCTCGCCCACGAGCACGCGCATCTGGCCGGGCGCCACCACCTGTTCCGGACGGCCGCCCATATCGCCGCCGCCGTCAACCCGCTGCTGTGGCCGCTGCGCGGGGCCGTGACCTACACCACCGAGCGGTGGGCGGATGAGTCCGCCGCCGGAACCGACCGCGCACGGGCGGCACGCGCGATCGGCAAGGCGGCCCTTGCCCGCAACCGGCGTCCAGGGTTGAGCCACCCGTCCGCGCTCGGCATCGGCCCCGCTCTCGCCCGCCGCGGCACGCGCCCCGGACCGCTGCCTCGCAGGGTCGCCGCGCTTCTCGCGCCCCCGCCGCCCCGGCGCGGCCTGCTCGTCGCGGCCACCGTGGTCCTGGTCGTCCTGTCGGTCCTGTCGGCGAACGACGGGGCGATCGACCTCCACCAGCTCATCGAGCACGCACAGGCCGGCTAGGGACGTCCACGTGTCCGGCGCCCGTACCTAGGACGTGGGCTCGTCCGCGTGTCCGGCCTGTTCGAGGAGGACACGCAGCAACCGCTCGTCGTTCGCGTTGAGGTCCGAGACGAACCGCGCCAGTACGCTCGGCCGTTCGGCGCCGCTCTTGTCCAGTTCCTTGTGCATGCGGCCGGCGGACAGCGCGGCCTGATCTTCCACCACAGGGCTGTAGGCGTAGCCGCGGCCGGACCGCGTGCGGCGCAGGACGCCTTTGACGTGCAGCCGGGAAAGGATCGTGGTGATCGTCGTCCGGGCCAGGTTCCCGCCCAGGGCCGTCCGGACATCGCGCACGGTCATGGGCTCGGCTGCGGCCCACAGCGCTTCGAGCACCGCGGACTCGAGCTCGCCCGCGGGCCGGCGCGCTGCAGAGGTCACGAACCGATTCTCCCACACGAGCGTCTACAGTTCTGTAGACGACTACAGGACTGTAGACGAACGTCCTGTGAACACGATCGGACGACCTGATGAGTGCTGCCGCGTCCCTGCTCGGTCCCGCCTCCTTCGACGCGGGGCTGTACACCGATGTGAGCCGGCTGGCCCGGCACAGCCCCGACCTGCTGGACGACATGATCGCCTTCTACTCGGCCGCCGGGCTGGTCCTGTTCGCGGTCGCCCTGGCGGCGGCCTGGTGGCGGGCCCGCCGCGCCGACGGCACCACGATGGCCCGAGCGCTGGCCGCCCCCTTGGTGGTGGTCGTGCTCTATGGGGTGAACACCATGGTCAAGGGGGCTGTCCATGAGATACGCCCGTGCCAGGCCATCCCGGGAAGCTTCACTCTGGAGAGTTGTCCGCCGGCCGGCGACTGGTCGTTTCCCAGCAATCACGCCGTCATCGCCTTCGCGGCGGCCACCGCACTCTGGGCGGTCAACCGGCGGCTCGGTACCGCAATGATGATGGCGGCCGTCCTCATGGCTGCCTCGCGGGTATGGGTGGGAGTCCACTACCCGCACGATGTCGCCGCCGGCGCCCTCGTCGGCCTCGTCCTCGCGGCGCCCATCGTGCTGGCCGCCGGAAGGACGGCGCCACTGGTGGAGCGCGCCCGCACCGGCAGGCTCCGTCCCCTGCTCTCAGCCCGACCCGCCGCCGGATGAACGCCGCCGGACCTGCGCCTCGCGGTGGCGTATCTAGCATGGGACATGTGGCCGCTCAGTTACTGATCGTCGAGGATGACCCGGTCATCGGCACGGAATTGGCCGAGGCGCTGACCGGCCACGGCTATGGCGTCGTCCTCGCGGCCACCGCACAGAAGGCCATCGACTCGGCAGGGGCTTGCCCTCCTGACCTGATCCTCCTCGATCTCGGGCTGCCGGACATGGACGGCCCGGTCCTGTGCCGGCGGCTGCGCGGCTCCTTGCCGGACACCGTCATCGTGGTGCTGACAGCCCGTACGGAAGAACTCGATGTGATCGTCGCCCTGGACGCCGGTGCGGACGACTACCTGACCAAGCCCTTCCGCCTCACCGAACTGCTGGCCCGGCTGCGGGCGCATCTGCGCCGCCAGCGGGTGCTGCCCGACGACCGTGCTGTGGAGGTGGGCCGGTTGCGGTTGGACCTGGCGTCCCGGCGGACGTTCCTTGGCGGTGTCGAACTGGAATTGCGCCCAAAGGAGTTCGATCTGCTCGCGGTCCTGGTGTCCCGGGCCGGTCAGGTCGTCAGCCGGGAGCAGTTGATGGACGAGGTCTGGGACGTCAACTGGTTCGGCTCCACCAAGACGCTGGACGTGCACGTCTCGGCCCTGCGCCGCAAGCTCGCCTTGCTCGGCGAGGATCCCGGGCGCATCACCACTCTGCGTGGGCATGGCTATCGCTACGAGATCGACGTGTGAGCCGGCGGATCTGCCGGGTCGTCCGCAGAGGGCAGCAGAAGTGTGAACACCGGCGGGCGGGCGCGGCGGAGCACGAGTCGGCCGCCCTCGGCCTCCGCCAGGGAACGCGCGAGCGCGAGCCCGATCCCGCGCCCTGCGGGAGAGGCCCCCGCACCAGGGGGATGAGCATGGCGGCGGGCGAAGATATCGGGAGCGTCGTCGGGGATACCTGCTCCCTGGTCGGTGACGTCGATGGCCAGCCCGCCGCCGGCATCACCTGCCTGGACGGTGACCTCGCCGCGGCCGTGCTCCAGGGCGTTGCCGAGCAGGACATCCAAGATCTGTGACACCGCCGCGGGCGCCGCTCGCACCTCGGGCAGGGGTTCCTGGCTCTCGATGGTGAGTGGACGACCCCGGCCGGCGAGCGGGCCGTGCCAGCGGAGTCGGATGTCCTCCAGCAACGCCGGGACATTGAGCGGCCTGCGTTCCGGCACGCTGTCTCGGGCCAGGTCGAGCAACTCGTCAATGATGCGCTGGAGACCACGGCCCCGCTCGATCGCCGTGCCGATCGCAGCGGGCAGATCCGCGCCCGGCCGCTCCATGGCGGACTCCAGGCCGAGGAGCAGCCCCGTGAGCGGTGTACGCAACTGGTGCGACACGTCCGCGCTGAAGGCGCGTTCTCGCTCCAGGACCGAGCCGAGGCGGCGGGCGGTCGCCTCAAGGGCCATGCCCGCCGCGTCGGCCTCCCGCACGCCCGAGCGCGGGCCCTGGACGCTGAAGTCGCCGCCGCCGAGCCTGCGGGCCGCGTCCGTCAGCCGTTCCAGCGGGGTGGCCAGCCGCCGGGCGAGGTAGCGGGCGAGGAGCGCGGCCAAGCCGATGATCAACAGGGCGAGCCCGGCCATCGCGAGCAGTGCCCGCTCGACCCGGTCGGTGGTCAGATCGTAGGGCGCGCTGACCCGGACGATGACGGCGACGCCCTCGTCCGAGGGGACCGGGGCCGAGACCGCGATCTGACCGTGTTCGACCCGGTCATGGACCCGCCCGTCGCGTCCCTGGGCGACCAGCCCGGATCCGGACGGTCCGTCGCCGGTCAGCAAGGTGCCGTCGAGCCGGTAGACGCCCATGGTTAGCCGCGGCGAGAGCCCCGCCGGCCGCCGCACGCTCCGCGGCCTCTGGGCCAGGTCGTCGGGGACCACGGCGGCGATGCGCGTGGCGTCCCGTTCGAGTCGGGTGACCGTCTCGTCCCTGTAGAGCCGCTGCACCACGAAAGCCAGCGGCAGGGCGAACAGCACGATCGCCAGGGCCGTGACCCCGACGATCGCGACCAGCACCAGCCGGCGCAGCGGCCGGCCCTCAGCGGCACGCGAATCGTCCACGAACGCCAGCCTGCCACCGGCAAGGTAAGGGGAGCCCTAGAGCACTCCCACTGCTTTAGGTCGATATCGCTGCGACGTGCGCAGGCGAGCCCTCACGCCCCGCAAGACGGCTCACTCGGGCGACAAATCCGTGCGGGCGAAGCGATCGACTGTCTCGGCTGCTCGCCGCGAGGCAAGGGGGAGGCACCGGCTGTGGCGCACTCAGCGCCCTCTCAGTCGCTCTCGCGGATGCTGGCCTTGTGTCACAGGGCACGTCCGAGGAAGGGAAGGAGACGTCCGGTGAGGAATGTGGTTATCGCGGCCGCCACGGTGGTATCGCTGATGGCGGCCGGGGGCGGTGTCGCGTTCGCTGCGGGGTCCGGTCAGGCGGACCCGCTCAAGGAGCGGAAGCAGGAGGCCGCCTTCACGGCCGCGCATGTCGGTCAGGCCAAGGTGAGCCGCGACGACGCGGTCGGCACCGCGCAGAAAGCGCACTCCGGTCGAGTGGTGGATGTGCATCTGCAGGACGAGGGCCACGGCCTGCGCTGGGAGGTCAAGCCCGACGACGGCAAGCACGTCCACGAGGTGCAGATCGACGCACAGACGGGGAAGATCGTCAGCGATCAGCTCGACGACTGACATGGTGATCCGCCGCCCCGCGCCCGTGCGCGGGCGGCGTGGTCACGGCATCGTCAGGGTGACGCTCGCCCCTCCGGTGGAGGCGTTCTCCAGCCGCAGCGTGCCGCCGTGCCCCTCGATGATCGTGCGGACGATGGACAGGCCCAGGCCGGCGTCGACGCGGCCCGGCTCCGGTGGCTGTGCGAGCTGTGCCTCTGGGAAGCCTTGCCCGTGGTCCCGAACGGTCACCCGCAGGCCCTCGTCGGCTCTGGCAGCCGCCAGCGTGATTCGGCCCGGTCCCGCCGGGCCGCTGTGCCGCAGCGCGTTGTCGAGCAGGTTGTGCAGCACCTGACGCAGCCGCACCGGGTCGGCCTGGACCTCCGTCTCCTCGGCCGTCACCTCGATGACGGTGCCGGCGCCCTCGGCCCGGACCCGAAACGCCTCGGCCGCCTCCTCCAGCAGCCGGCGCGGTGAGACGGGGGAGCGGCGCAGAGGCAGCCGTCCCTGCCGTGTGCGCGCCAGAACCAGCATGTCCTCGGCCAGACCGACGAGCCGGTCGGTCTCCGCGGCCGCCGCCTGGACCGCGGCCGCCAGCTCCTCCCGGTCGCGCGGCCGGGAGCCCGCGAGCTCCAGTTCCGCCTTCAGCAGCGCCAGCGGAGTGCGCAGCTCGTGGCTCGCCGCGTCGACGAAGCGGTGCTCGCGGTCCAAGGCCTCCTGCAGCCGGGCCAGCATCGAGTTCAGGGTGGTGGCCAGCCGCGTCAGCTCGTCGCCGGTCTCCGGTACGGTCAACCGCCGACCGGGCTCGGACACGGTGATCGCGGCCGCCTCCCGGCGGAGCCGCTCGACCGGCCGCAGCGCCGCCCCGGCCAGGAGCCAGCCGGCGCACGAGGTGACGACGAGGGCGACCGGACCGGCGGTGAGCAGGAGGAGCGTCAGGGTGGTGAGCGCCTCGTGGCGGTCGCCGAGCGGTGCGCCGACGACGAGGACCGCTCGGTCGTGGTGCGGGCCGGGCAGTTGCACGGGGACGGCGAGCAGTCGTGCGGGGTCGTCGACGCCCCGCACCCGGCGGGTGGAGAAGGTGGGGCCGTCCACCGAGCGGACGGAGCGCGGTGGCAGCATCGGCGCTCCGGAGACGGCGGGCGTGGTCTCGACGACGGCGCCGGAGGGGGTGAGGATCTGCCCGAACGACTCGTCCGGATCGATCAACCGTTGGCCCGCGTCGAGTGGCGCGTGCTCTCGCATGTTCAGCGATGTGACGGTCACACCGGCCCGCGCGCGCAGGTCGAGATCGGTCGCTTTCAGCAGATCCGTGGCCAGCCGCGTGTACAGGAAGGCGCCGAGCGCGGCGAGCACGGCGGCCATCCCGAGCGAGAAGGCGAGGGTCAGCCGCAGCCGCACCGGCAGCCTGCGCAATCCCGGGGCGAGCCGCCGCCTAATCCGCACGGTCGTCTCGCAGCCGGTAGCCCGCCCCGCGCCGGGTCTCCAGCGACCGGCGGCCGAAGGGGCGGTCGATCTTCTGGCGCAGGTATCCCACGTACACCTCGACGACATTGAACGACGACTCGAAGGTGAAGTCCCACACGTGCTCGACCAGCTGCGTCTTCGACAGCACCTCCCCCGGGTGCCGCATCAGGTACTCCAGCAGGGCGAACTCCTTCGCGGTCAAGGAGATGGGCGTCTGCCCGCGGGCGACCGAACGGGTGGCGGGATCGAGCGTCAGGTCACCGACGGACAGCAGGGCCGGTCGTTCCCGCGCCCCGCGCCGCATCAGGGCGCGCAGCCTGGACAGAAGCTCGGCCAGCGCGAACGGTTTGGTCAGGTAGTCGTCCGCGCCGGTGTCCAGGCCGCGCACCCGGTCCTCGACCGCGTCCCGCGCGGTGAGCAGCAGCACGGGGGCGTACCTGCCGGCGGCACGGATTCCGCGCAGCACCTCGAACCCGTCGATGCCCGGCAGCATCACGTCGAGAACGATCACGTCGTAGTCGATCTCCTGCGCGTACCAGGCGCCGTCCTCCCCGGTGACCGCCACGTCGACGGCGAATCCGTGCTCCTCCAGACACCGGCGCAGCAGATCGGCCATCCGCCTCTCATCCTCGACCACGAGAACCCGCATTGCGCCCCCTCACCGGTAACGCCAGGCTAACGACCCGAAGATGAGCGCAGGCTGAGACGGCCCGTCGTTACCCAGGCGGGTGGTTAAGCCTCCTCTCAGCTGCCGGGCCGCACCATGAGGGCAGTAGCCGGCCGTTGGCCGGCCGGAGCGGAAGGAACGTGGCATGCCAACGATGAGGAAATCCGCGCTCGTGCTCATCGGCGTCGCCTTCACCGCAACCGCGTGCACCTCCGGGGGGTCCGGAGACGCCGACCACCCCACCGGCAGCGCCCAACGTAGGGCCGCCGCGAGCAACGTGCCCTCCCGACACTTCAGCGCCAAGGTGAACAACCCGTGGTTCCCGCTGCCACCCGGCCGGACGCTGGTGTACAAGGGAGTCAAGGACGGGGAGAAGACCGAGGAGTACCTCACGGTCTCCGACACGACCCAGAAGATCGACGGTGCGCCGTGCCGGGTGGTGCTGGACCGGCTCTTTTCACACGGCGCCCTCGTGGAGACCACGCGCGACTACTACACCCAGGACTCGCAGGGAAACGTGTGGTACTTCGGCGAGGACACCGCCGAACTCGATCAACACGGCAACATGGTCTCCACCGACGGCACCTGGCACGCCGGACGATCTGGAGCCAAGCCCGGCATCTTCATGACCGCACACCCGAAGAACGGCGACGGCGGCAGCCAGGAGTACTTCAAGGGCCAGGCGGAAGACCACTACAAGGTCATCGGCGTCGATGCGAAGGTGCAGGTCCCCTACAGATCCTTCGAACACGCCCTGGAGACGAACGAGTGGACGCCGCTCGAGCCTGGCGTCATCGATGCCAAGTACTACGTCAAGGGCCTGGGAACGGTGAAGGAGATCACCGTCAAGGGAGGCGACGAAAGGAACGTGCTCGTCGCCGTCCACGGGTAGCCCCAGGCGTCACGATCCGAGGTGCGGGCAACGCGGGGGAGACCCGCATCGGGACAAGGCAAGCGACTTTGTGAGGCCGCGCTTGTCCCGCGTTAACCGCGCTTAGCCGGCCGCTCACCCACCCGCTCCTAGCGTGATGACAGATGTCCTGGTCACCGCAGGATTGGCGCTGAGGTGAGGAGCAAGCGATGCGAGTGAGGAGCATGCTGGCGGCCGCTGCCGTGGTGGCCATCGCGGCGGCCGGCTGCGGGGGCGGCGGCGCGTCGTCGCAGAAGAGTTCGTCACCCGCCACGTCCGGACGTCCGCCGGCGACAGGCGGGTCCCCGACCCCCGCCCCGATAGAGACCGAGTCCAATCCGCCGGGCGACATACCGGACAACACTGCGTTCGTGCCCTTCCGGCCGTCCGGCGGTCGGTACGAGGTCAAGGTGCCCGAGGGGTGGGCGCGGACCGGTCTGCCCACGGGGGCGAGCTTCACCGACAAACTCAACTCAGTCCGGGTCGAGGTCGTGACCGCCTCCACCGCGCCCACCGTGCGAAGCGCACGTGACAGCGAGGCCCCCAAGATCAAGGCAACCAAGATGACCGTGCTGAAGGCCGACAGCGTCCAGCGCAAGGGAGGCACCGCCGTCCGGCTGGTCTACCGCTTCGACAGCGCGCCCGACCCCGTGACCGGCAAGGTGATCCGCGACGAGGCCGAACGGTACGAGTTCTTCAAGGCCGGCCACGAGGCCGTGCTCACCCTGTCCGGGCCGGTGGGCGCCGACAACGTCGACCCATGGCGCACGGTGTCGGACTCGTTCAGGTGGCTGCCGTGACCGCGCCCGCGCCGACCCTGGAGGCGGATGGGCTCTACCGGTTCTACCGGGCAGGGGACGAGGAGACGCAGGCCTTGCGAGGAGTCGAACTGACCGTCTCCACAGGCGAGTTCGTCGCGATCACCGGGCCGTCCGGATCGGGCAAGTCCACCCTGCTGGCGTGCCTGGCCGGCCTGGACGAACCCGACGGCGGCACCGTGCGCGTCGACGGCGTCCGGATCAGCCACCGCCCACAGGCCGAACGCACGGCTCTGCGCGCCCGCCTGATCGGCATGCTCTTCCAGTCGGGAAACCTGCTGGAGCATCTCACCGTTCGCGCCAACATCGACATGGTCCAGCGGCTGGCCGGACGTCCCGATATCGCATGGCGGAACACGCTGCTGGACGGGCTCGGGCTGACGGGCAGGGGCCGGGCGCGTCCGGCCCAGCTGTCCGGTGGCGAAGCAGCCAGGGCTGGCCTGGCGGTCGCGCTGGCCAACCAGCCTGCGGTGCTGCTGGCCGACGAGCCCACCGGTGAACTGGACCGGCGCACCGAACGGCAGGTCCTCGACCTGCTGCGCGACCGGGCCGGGCAGGGCACCGCCGTGGTCGTGGCCTCCCACAGCCCGGCCGTCGCCGTCGCTGCGGACAGGACGATCGCGCTCGCAAGCGGGCGGCTGCAATGACCGTCCCGGACCCCGGGGAGCGGCTCGTCCGGCTCGGCGACGTGGCCCGGACCTATGGGCGCGGTCCCGATGCCGTCGTGGCCGTGCACGGGGTGACCTGCACGCTCGGCCGGACGGACCGTGTCGCGATCACTGGCCCATCCGGGTCTGGCAAGTCCACCCTGCTGCACTTGATCAGTGGTCTGGACGACCCCACCGCCGGGCGGATCGACTGGCCCGGGCTCGGCGGCCGACCGTTCGGCAGGCCGGGCGTCGTCGGGATGGTCTTCCAGGGGCCCAGCCTGATCGCCCAGTTGGACGTGGTGGGCAACGTGGCATTGCCGCTGGTCTTGGCGGACGTGGCGGAGGGCGAAGCACTGAACCGGGCCCGGCGGGCGCTGGACGCCGTCGGCCTGGCGGACCTGTCTCCCCGGCTCCCCGAGGAGCTGTCCGGCGGGCAGGCCCAGCGGGTGGCCGTCGCGCGCGTGCTCGCCGCCGAACCGGCGCTGATCGTCGCCGACGAGCCGACCGCGCAACTCGGCTCAGCGCACGCCGTCCAGGTGCTCGACCTGCTGCTGAAGGCGGCCGGCGACCTGAACGCCGGGCTGGTCGTGGCGACCCACGACCCGCGCATGGCCGAACGGCTGCCGCGCCGCTGGCGGATGGCCGATGGCTCGCTCATGGAAGGAGAGCCATGCTCGTCCTGATGTGGCTGCGCGGGCTGCTGGCCCGCCGCGCCGCACGGCTGATCATGACCGCCGCCGGCATCGCCGTCGCGGTGGCCCTGCTGGCCTCGCTCGGAACGTTCCTGGCCTCCGCCAAGTCAACGATGACCCAGCGTTCGGCCTCCCGCGTCGCGGTGGACTGGCAGATCGATTTGCAACACGGCGCCGCCCTGCCCGACCTGCGGGCAGTGGCCCCGCACATCACCGAAGCCCTCCCCGTAGGGTTCGCCGCGACCACCGGTCTCGAATCACGCGCACAGGGCCAGGTTCTCAACACCGGCCCCGGCCAGGTGCTCGGCCTGCCCCCCGGATACTCGGCCGCCTTCCCCGGGGAACTGCGTGCCCTGACCGGACGGCCGGACGGGGTGCTGCTGGCCCAGCAGACCGCCGCCAACCTGCACGCGGTTCCCGGCTCGACCGTCACGATCCACCGGGCCGGGCTCCCGGACGCGACGGTCAAGGTCGACGGAGTCGCCGACCTTCCCGAGGCCGACTCCCTCTTCCAGAAGGTCGGCGCGCCCGTGGGCGCGCAGCCGCAAGCCCCTCCCGACAACGTGGTGCTGCTGCCCGCCGCCACCTGGCACGGGCTGTTCGACAACGCCGCCCGCGCCCAAGCCCACACCCAGGTTCACGTGCGGCTGCGGCACGACCTGCCCGCCGACCCCGCCGCCGCCTACGTCCAGGACACCGGAGCCGCCCGCAACCTGGAGGCGCGGCTGGCCGGCGCCGGGCTGGTCGGCGACAACCTGGGCGCCGCACTTGGCGCCGCCCGCGAAGACGCCGCCTACGCGCAAATGCTCTTCCTGTTCCTCGGCGTGCCCGGCGCGGCACTCGCGGCGATGCTCACCGCCCTCGTCGCCGGCTCCGGGGCACCGCGGCGCCGAGCCGAACAGGCGCTGCTGCGTACACGGGGAGCGTCCCGCCGCACCCTGCTCAGCCTCGCCCTCGCCGAAGCGACCGTGTCGGGCGTGGCCGGCGCCGCCGCGGGACTGGCGCTGGCCGCGCTCACCGGACGGCTCGCCTTCGGCACCACCAGGTTCGGCACCACGACCGGGACGACGGTGCTGTGGGGCGCGATCGCCGCCGTGACCGGGCTGCTCATCGCCGCGCTGACCGTCCTGCTGCCCGCCGCCCGCGACGCCCGCACCGTCGGGGTCGTCACCGCCCGCCGGGCGATCGGCCCGGCCCGCCGCGACCCCACCTGGCTCCGGTACGGGCTCGACCTGTGGCTGCTGGCGGCCTCCGGCCTCGTCTTCTGGATCACCGGCCGCAACAACTACTCCGTCGTCCTCGTACCGGAGGGCCTGCCCACCATCTCCGTCAGCTACTGGGCCTTCACCGGCCCTGCGCTGCTCTGGCTCGGTGGAGGACTGCTGGCCTGGCGCGTCGTCCACATGCTGCTCGCACCGCGCCGGCGACCCGTGCCCGGTCTCAGCGACGACACCGGCAAGGCCGAGCGAACCGCGGAGCCGCTGCGGCGACGTCTCGTCACCGGCCTGCTGCGCCCCGTCGCCGGGCCGCTGTCGGGCACCGTCACCGCCACCCTCGGCGGGCAGCGCAACCTGCTCGCCCGCACGGTGGCCCTGGCCGCCCTCGCCGTGGTGTTCGCGGCGTCCACCGCCGTGTTCGACGCCACCTACCGGCAGCAGGCCGTCGCGGACGCCCAGCTCACCAACGGCGCCGACGTCACCGTCACCGAGTCCCCCGGCGCCTACGTGCCACCCGCCCAGGAAAAGACGATCGCCGCCACGCCGGGAGTCTCCACCGTCGAGCCACTCCAGCACCGCTTCGCCTACGTCGGCTCCGACCTCCAGGACCTGTACGGCGTACGAACCTCGACCATCGCCCGCACCACCCACCTCCAAGACGCCTACTTCAGCGGCGGAACCGCCCACGACCTGATCAGCCGACTGGCGCAGCGCCCCGACGCTGTGCTGGTCAGCCAGGAGACCGTGCACGACTTCCAGCTGCACCCAGGTGACCTGTTGCGGCTGCGGCTCCAGGACGGCCGGACCAAGCAGTACCGCACCGTCCCGTTCCACTACGCCGGCGTCGTCAAGGAATTCCCCACCGCACCGCGCGACAGCTTCCTGGTCGCCAACGCGAGCTATGTCGCACGGCAAACCGGCACCGACACTGTCGGCTCATTCCTGGTCGGCGCACAGAACGGCGCCTCTCCCCCGACCGTGGCCGGCGCGCTCCGCACCCGCCTCGGCCCGCAGGCACAGATCACCGACTTGCACACCACCCGCACAGTCGTCGGCTCCAGCCTCACCGCCGTCGACCTCGGCGGCCTCACCCGCATAGAGCTGGGCTACGCCTTGGCCCTGGTCACCTTCGCCACGGGACTGATCCTGGCACTCGGCTTCACCGAACGCCGCCGCACCTTCGCTCTCGTCCGCACTCTGGGCGCACGGCCCTGCCAGGTCGGAGCGTTCGTCTGGGCCGAGGTCACCCTGATCCTGACCGGCGCCGCGGCCTTCGGTACCCTCATCGGCTGGGCCCTGTCGAACATGCTCGTCAAGGTCCTGACCGGCGTCTTCGACCCACCACCCGATCACCTCGCCGTTCCCTGGGCCTATCTCGCCGCCGTCGCCACCACAGCCGTCGCGGCCATGCTCGCCGCGGCCCTCATCGCACTGCACGCCGCCCGCCGCCCGCCGCTGAGCGTCCTCCGTGATCTCTGAGGAGGTCCCAACGCGGGGCTCGATTCTGCGCTTCTTGCCGGGCTTGGGGGTCGCGGTGGCGGTTCTGGTCATCGGATTCGTGCACCGCACCGCAGTCGACGCCGGGAGTGACAGTCTCGCCGCGGCCGACGGAGAGTGGCTGGTCATCGCCTTCTCGGCGACCGTTCTGATGTGGGTGGCCGGCGCATTCGCGCAATTGGGGTCGATGCCCTTGCTGCCGCCGGTGGGCCGGTTGTTCGCGGTGCAGCTCGCCGCGAGTTTCGCCAATCACCTACTCCCCGCCGGATCGGGTGGGATAGCGGTCAACATGCGCTTCATGCGGCGCTTGGGCATGAGCACCGACGCGGCAGCCGGAGCGGTCGGGTTGAACGCGCTGGCGGGACTCCTGACTCACGGCGGACTGCTGGCACTCATCGTGATCTTGGCCCCGTCCACCGTGGCGTCGCTCGGCCCGCGGGTGCACTGGCCGGCTGTCGCCCACCCCCCACCCGCGACAGCAGGGATCGTCATGGCCACCGCACCCATCGCCCTGATAGCGCTGACGACGATGCTCGTATGGCGCACACAACAGCGTTCCCGCGCACGTGACGCCGCCGCGGTCTCCCGGCTGGCAGGCGAACTACGGCAACTCGGCGCCATCCTGCGCCATCCGGGCCGCGCCCTGGCGCTGTGGGGAGGGTCCCTGGCAGCGCCGTTGCTGCACACGCTGATTCTGTTCGCCGTGCTGCGCAGCCTCGACGTGCCCGTCACCGTGGGGACCGTGCTGCTCATCTACGTGGTGGTCTCGGCGGTCTCGGCACTGGTCCCCTCACCCGGGGCCATCGGAAGTCTCGACGTCGCCCTGGTCGCCGGACTGGCCGTGAGCGGCGTGCCGTCCACCGCCGCGCTCGCCTCTGTTCTCGGATACCGCCTGATCACGGTCTGGCTGCCGTTGCTGCCGACCGGCACGGTCCTCGCTCTGCTCCTCCGATCCCGCATCATCTGAGCCACAGCAACCCACGACCACCTTGGTGGGAAGAGTGCTCGATGGTGTGAAGGGCGCCTCGGTTTGGAGGCGCTACCAGGGCGGACGCAGGGCCCGGATCGAGCCGCCGAGCAGCCACCGAGCTGCCACGGGGACGAAGTGGGGCATATCGGGCGGCGGACAAGCCGGGCATTCTCGCGTTTGCGCTGGTCAGGGTGGTGGGTCGCGTGGGACTCGAACCCACAGCCTACGGATTAAAAGTCTGAAATTGTCGTACCAGGATGGTGTTCTGAGGTCCATTCTGTATCAGCTCGTCCGCATCGAGCCCGATTTTCATGTCGGACAATGCCGCCGCGTGCCGGTCCGGTTCGGAACCGCCGAGCCGACAACGAGCCGACATGGCCAACGGCAACGGCAGCGGGAGCGGGAAAAGGCCTGGCGGGGAGGCTAGGTCAAAGGTCAGCTTCCGTAAAGGGAAGAGAAGTTGGATGGTGCTGAGACGGCGGCTTTGTGGCGGCGAGAGGGACGGGAAGGACTCCAGCGTCGTTGAGGTCGCTGGTGCCGATCAGCGGACCTGCGCAGATCTCGTCCAGGAGTCGTGCCTGTTCCGGATACAGAAGCACACACCCTGTCAAGACGGAGAGAAGGGCCAGGAATTCTAACGTGAAGTTACGGCTCCAGGCGGTCGGCGTGATGTCGTCGAGCTCTGACGATCTCCGCTTGTTCCGGGGCCGGGTGGTCCGGTCGTTCAACCAGCGCCAGACGATGCGCCGGCCGGAGACGGTGTAGTCGACGACTTCCTGCCGCACGGGTGCGAAAGCTCCGCTGCCAACGTGAAGCGTTTGGGTGTGGGGTTCATAGTGGAGGCGTTCGGGGAGCTGCTCGGGGAGTGATCTCACGGGAGCCAGACATTTGATGCCGAAGCGCTCGACGACAGCGCGCTCTGAGCGTTTGAGGCTCATGGCGGGGTCAGTGACGCGGCTGCCGTATGTGTGGAGCCAGAGGACCTCGTGGCCGATGGTCAACGCGTCGTTCCACAACGTCGAGTCCGCGGTGATCGGGACTCGGACGCCTGGCTGCCGCAGCTCTTGCTTGAACCGGTGGGTGTATCCGGGATGTGCGGTCACAGCCGCGATGTAGGCCAGCACATCGGGCGCGGTGATGGAGAGCCCCAGTACACCGCTGAGGTGGTTGAGTAACTTGTCGGTCATGTTGGGAACGTTGCCTGTGGGGTCGCGCCAGAGGGGGCGCACTCCGCCGCCGCCCCAGCCGCAGAAGTGGTGGAGGTCGGGTACGAGTCCGGTGAACGTCAATGCCGGGCCGTCCTCGATCTGGTGGGCGTCCTGTTCGGAGACATAGATTTGATGCTCGGATCGGACCTGCCAGAGTGGGGGGCGTCCCCTGGCCAGGAGCCGGTTGTCGGGGATAAGCCACTGTCGGTCGAATGAGCGGTAGGCCACTTGGATTGGTTCGGGACAGGAGCCTAACTCTTCGGTCAGCGTTCGAAGGGCGGGTGGAAAGCCGGGTAGCGGCTTGACTTTGCTGTGCAAGGCTCGGTCCCGGCTTTCCGGGAAGAGTTTGCGACGCTCTCTGAGCGGCGCGGCGAGTAACGCATGCCACCGGTCTTGGAGCAGGTCGGCCGTGGGGGCGTAGACCCAGGTCCGTCCCGGGGTGATCCCTCGGGAGCGCCAAGGCATGAGATCGCTAAGTGAGGGGGAGAACGTCCATATTGGGTCGCCGGCAGGCAGGAAGGCGGCCTGCCATGCGTGGCTGCAGCGTTGCCAACCTGGATGTGTTGTCTTCAGCTTCTTCAACGCCGAGCGCTTCTCCTCGCTCGTCCCGGTCAACGCGACATACCAGACGTCGGCTGCTTTCTGCTCATCGGAACCGTCGGCGTTAGCGAAGATGAGGATGCTGAGTTGCCGGCCCACATCGGGTCCGAAGATGCGCGTGGGCATTGGCGGGCGGTTGCCCTCAGGTGTGAGCTCGATGACCCAGCCCACCTTGCACTTGCGTCGCAGATACTCACGCAGACCGCTGAAGGCACGGCTTCTTGTAACGCTGGACGGGACGATGAAGGCGACTACGCCCGCTGGCATGCGCTGCTCGGCCTCGAACACCTTCCAGGTTGCCCAGCGCAGGAAGTACCAGGGCATGCCGTGCAGGTCGGACTCGTACCGCCCCAGTCCCTTGGCTCTGAACTCGTCGATGGAGGGACGCGCGGCAACGGACCGGGGTCTTGCTGTTCCCTGTCGTGGTTGTTCGATCCATGGGGCGCGGCCCTTCGCATTCTCCACGTGTGGGGGATTGCCGATGATCACCATCACCGGAACCTTGAGCTTGATGTCGTTCGCCTCGTCGCGGGCTTCCTCCATCACCCGGTAGGGCGCACCCAGCTTCCGCTGCACGTGCCTTGGGTCGGCCAACGCGTCGGTGAGAAAGCGTCGCGCCTTGGGAGGCGTCTCTACCTGGAACCGGGTCTTGAAGGAGCCATGAATGCGAAGTTCGGCGACCGCATACGGGGCGACCTGGATCTCGAACCCGATGAGCCTCTTCGAGACCAGATCATGGACGAAGTCCTCGCGTGTCCCAGGACCGAGCTTGTCGCCGACGCGGTCGGCCACAGTGCTGATGATCTCGACCAGGAAGGTTCCGGTTCCCATAGCGGGATCCACGATCACGACGTCGTCGTCGGCGAAGCCCCAATCCTTTCCGAGGTGTTCTTGCAGTACCTCGTCGACAAATCTGACTATATGGCGGGCGACGTCGATGGGGGTGTAGTAGGAGCCGGTGTCCTTGCGCAGCGCGGGGTCGTAGGTCGCGAGGAAGCGTTCGTACAGGTAGGCGTAGGCGTCCGCTGGGTTGACGTCCAGTTCATTGAGGTCGGCGACGTCGATGACGCGGCGGAGGGTCTCGATCGTGTCCAGTTCGTCATCCACGCCGCTGGTGAGTACGGCGAACGCCTGCCCCATCAGCAGGTGCCGCTTCCCGAGCTTCTGGGCGATCTCGTAGTAGGTTTCGCCGAGGAGGTCGATGCCGTCGACACGGGCTAGGAGCAGCGCGAACGTGATCGTCTGTGCGAACGCGTCGGCGAACCGCTCGTTGTCGAGGCCGGGGAAGAGTAGGTCCCGCCAGTCGTCGGCGAGCAATGCCAGCCGCATCTGCGACCGCTTCTTCATCGGGTCGGTGATCGCGGCGTGGACCTCGTCCTTCAACAGGCCGCAGAGGCCCCCGAGGATTCTCACCAGTGAGGTCAGCGTTCGAGGGGACTCCGGCTCCCAGAGCAGGAACCGTCGAAGGACGCTGACCAGGTCGGCGACGGCAGGCGCCGAGGGGCGGCGCAGGTCGGAGATCGTGTTGGCGAGTCTGGTGATCGGCGAAATCCGCTCGCCGTATGAGTACTGCGCCCACGTTACGCCGTCGGTATAGATCACGTTCGGGAGCGAGCAGAGCTTACTCCACTGTTCTCGGTCGCCTCTCCCTGGACGCCACTCCGCTGCCCCGGGGACACCCTTGCCAGGCTTCTTCAACTCGACGTATCCGACTCGCACTTGCCCGATGTTCACGGCGTAGTCCGGCCGCGCACGGAGTTCGCCGAGCCTCACCTCCCCGTAGGGAACTGCCTCCACACCGATGATTGTGCCGAGCTTTCGCAGGAGTATCTCTAGAGGGCCTCGCAGTTGGTCTTCGTCGGCTCCCCCCAGCCCCCGTTTCTGAGATATCGTCCGGCCGAATTCTGCCACGATCGCTTGTGCGGCCTTGGTCTCGGGCTTGGGGGACTGTGCCACGCCCACCTCCAGAGAAGAGCGGCACCGCCCTCACCTTGAGCGTTTTTTCAGACTTCATCAAGTCGCTGGCTGGTCACACCTGCATTGTTGGCCACATCCGGCTCAGTTCGTGCTCGGTGCATCTCACTCGGGAGGGCCTGCCTCCTCTACGGCGAACTGCCAAGCGTTCGTACGTCTCAGCGGCCCATCGGTCAGCCGTGACGCTCGATGTGATCCACCGGCCGATCCTCCTCCAGATCATTGGGACTGGGAAGGAACCGTCCCATGCGTTGTTGAGCGGTACTAGATACGAGGCAGGCCGTCGGCCGGCCGCCCGCACCAAGGGCGCCGTCAAACGAGTGCAAGCCGCCAGTCAGCGGAGCCAGATGAAAGCCCAGGAGAGGGGCTCTTGCTGTCATCGGTCTACTCGCCCACTCAGGCGTTCACGGATGTTCGGTAACTTCCCCGCATGCCTCCGATGTAACGAAACTTCCGATATGTCCACTTATTGGACCAGTGGCACACTGTGGCCAATCAAGATATCTGGTTGCAGTGATGCCCCTGTGACAGGTGTGATTTAGAGGTGCGAATCAAGCGAGTGCGGATCCAGAACTACAGATGCCTGCCGGACGTGGACATCGACTTCGACGACATCACGACGTTCATCGGTCCCACCGGGGTCGGAAAGTCAGCCGTTCTGCGCGCGTTGGACTGGTTCTTCAACGGGACGGCGCAGGCTCTCACCGCCGAGGACGTGTGGGTGGGCGCGGAGCGACGGCAGATTAGTGTCGAGGTGGAGTTCTGTGATCTCACGGATCTGGATCGGGACGCCCTGGGCAAGTACGCGGCGGGCAACACTGGCACCGTCCGGCTGTGGCGGCGCTGGGAAGACGGCCGGGACAAGCTGTCGGGACGCACGTTGTCCTACCCGGCCTTCGAGTATGTCCGGCGAGCGGAGAAGCTCAGCGAACTGAACACCCGTTACAAGGAACTGCGCGAACAGCGGTCCGACCTCGGTCTCCCTGCCGCGAGGAGCGCGGCCAAGGCCGAGGACGCTATGACCGCCTGGGAGCGCGCGCACCACGACGAACTGGTGCCCATGGAACTGGCAGCGGACGGTCACTTCTTCGGATTCGCGGGGCAGGCGAAGATGAGCGGCCTGTTCGACTACGTGTTCGTCAGCGCGGACCTGCGGGCCTCCGAGGAAGGTCGTGACGTTAAGGGATCGATCATTGGGCGGATCCTTGACCAAGCCGTCGACCGCTCCCTGGCGGAACAGGATTTCCTCGAGTTGCAGACGGTTTTCGACGACCGGCGCGGCAAGATCCACAAAGAGCACTTCGAGTCTCAGCTCGAGGAGTTGTCGGACGAACTGACCCAAGAGGTGGAACAGCTCACCGTGGGACGTAAACTCCGCGTCAGTTCCCACGTTCCGGAGATGCGTATCCCGCAGCCCCAGTTCCAGGTGTCCGTGGAGGACGGTTCCGCCAGTACGCGCGTGGACCAGCAGGGACACGGCTTTCAGCGGGCGCTGCTCATTACCGCGCTACGCGTTCTAGCGGAGCGCAGAGCCAGCGAGTCGAGCCGTACGGTGTTCTTGGCGATCGAGGAACCGGAGCTGTTCCAGCATCCGCTGCAGGCTCGGACATTCGCCTCGGTGCTACGCGAGTTGGCTGGACAACACGAACGCGGTATCCAGATCACCTACGCCACTCACAGCCCATACTTCCTAGAGCCGGAGGGGTTCGACCAAGTCCGGCGTCTCACCCGAGCGATTGAAGCCGGGGCACCTACGGTCGGCATCCACGCGACCACCTACGCTGCAGTGCAGGGGCGACTCGGCACCTCCAAGGGGGACGCGAAGCTCCTCAAGCAGTTTGCGCGCGCCTACCTGACCGAACTTCCAGAAGCCATGTTCGCCCGCTGCGTGCTACTGGTAGAGGGCATCTCGGACAAGGGGCTGCTCGAAGGCTGCGGTATGCGGGACGACCCCTTGAACAGGAACGGCATCATCGTGGTTCAGGTCAACGGCAAGCAGAACCTCCGGCTCCCGTATGCGATCCTCGCCACGCTGGGCATCCCGACATTCATGGTCTTCGACGGGGACGCTCACAACGCCGCACGACGGCCGGACGACACCGATCAGACACTCGCGACCCGCATCGCGCTGGAATCTAAGAAGAACTGTCAACTGCTCACCCTGTTGGGCGAGGAGCCGGAGGACTGGCCTGAAACTAGGGTGGGAAGTGGGTACGCGGTGTTCCATGACACTCTGGACGACCACCTCGAAAAGGCATGGCAGGAGTGGGGTGTGGCCAGGCAGCAACTCATCGAGGAAGGCGTCGGAACGGGTGAGAAGGAGGAACAGAGCTACCGCCAAGCCGCCCGACAGGCCACAGCTCCTCCATCGCATGAGCTCGCGGAGATCATCGCCCGTGCCCGCCTCCTAGCGAGGGAGAACTGATCATTGAGTTGACAAATCTTCCCCTAGGGGGACGCGGTGGCGCTAGATTACTGCCATGCAGCATATGCGCACTGCACTGTATTTGGATTTTGACAATGTCCTCAGCGGTCTGTGTGAGTTGGATCCGCTGGCGGCTGAACGATTCGCGACGGACCCCGGGGTGTGGCTGCGGCGGCTATCAGAGATCTTGGAGTCTGGGGCGCGGCGGCGATGGCTTGTGCTGCGGTGCTACCTGAATCCCAGCGGTTACGTGCCGATGGGGACGGAGCGCAGGTACTTCTCCCGCTACCGGGCCGCGTTCGTGCGGGCCGGGTTCGAGATTGTCGACTGCCCGCGATACAACACTACGAAGAACGGAGCAGACATCAGGGTGGTCGTCGACGCGATCGACGCGCTGTCAAGGGAGCCGGTGTGTGAGGAGTTCATCATCGCCTCAGGCGACTCCGACATGACGCCGCTGCTCCAACGGCTACGCCGCGCGGACCGGCGTACGCTCGTCATGTCGCCGCTGGACGCAGCCAAGGCGTATACCTCGATCGCTGACCAGGTACTCAACGGTCATCAGATCCTCGCACTTGTCCAAGGCGAATCCATCGATCTCGACGACGAGAGCGGAGAGATCACGACGGAAGGTAACGGCATCGGGCATCCGGAACCCTTTTCCGTCGATAACTCCGGTGCCTACGAGTCTTTCAGGTCGATCGTGTCGAGGGAGTACGATGACGCCGCCGAACCGCTGAACCTCGCGTCGTTGGCGCAGCAGTTGCGCACTGATACGGCAGCTGTAGATCGTGGTTGTGGGGATGATGCTGCTGGTCGGCGGGGCGCCTGGGGATGATCACGATCGGGTGGAGTGCCGGACATGCGAGACGGCCGCCGTGATCGTTGCTTTGTGTGACGAAAGTAAAGAACCCGGCGGCCGTCGGGGGCACGGTAGCGCATGCCGACGATGAGCGCCGGGTGGGTTTCCTGGACGCGGTGATGGCCCGGATCGCGGGATGTTTCCGCAGGTGTGAGCCCCGGCGACTGGTCCGGGAGTTCGTGCTGGGGCTGCTGATGGAGCTGGAGGACCACAACTGCTGGACCATCGCCGAGGCGCTGGGACACAGCGGCCCGCACCGGCTGCAGCATCTGCTGTCGCGGGCGAAATGGGACGAGCGGCAGGTCCTGGACCAGACCGCGGTGTGGGCGGCCGGGCACCTGACCGGCGACGATCCCCACGAGGGGCAGGACGCGGGTCAGGACGCGGTGTTCATCCTGGACGAGACCGGCGACGCCAAGTCCTCCACCGACTGCGTCGGCTCCGCCCGCCAGTACTCCGGCAGCCTGGGCGGGGTCGCACTGTGCCAGGTCACGGTCAACCTCACCTACGTCACCACACGCGGTCACACCATCATCGACCGCCGCCTGTACCTTCCCCGTGATTGGGCCGGCGATGAGGAACGCCGTGAGCTGGCCGGCGTCCCCGAACACATCGAGTTCGCCACCAAACCGCAGCTGGCCGCCCAGATGCTCGCCCACGCCCACGACCGCGCGATCCGGGCGCCGTTCGCCGCCGGTGACGAGGTCTACGGCGGCCGCGACCTGCGCCGCCACATCCGCAGCCTGGGCATGAACTATGTGATGGCGGTCAAGCACGACCACCCCGTGGCGCTCGGCCCGCACACCACCACCGCCCGCAAGGCCGTCCGCCTGATCGGCGACGGCGGATGGCAGCGCGTACGCACCGGAACCGGAACCAAAGGCGTCCGCTCCTACGACTGGGCCATGCTCGCCATCACCCCCGACGACACCCCCAACGGCCCAGACCAGGCCGGTGACCAGGCCGGTGACCAGGCCGGTGACCAGGCCGGTGACGCGGTCCTGCTGGTGCGGCGGCACCGCTACACCCGCAAACTGTCCTACTACCGGTGCTTCACCACCGGCCCGGCGCCGCTGGCCCGCCTGGTCGCGGTCGCCACGCTGCGCTGGAAGATCGAAGAGGACCACCAGCTCGCTAAACAGGCCTGCGGCCTGGACAAAGGCCAGACCACCCGGTGGAGGTCCTGGCACCGCTGGAGCTGCCTGGCCCTGCTGGCCTACACCTACCTCGCCGTCACCGCAGCCACCCAACCCACCGGCCCGGACCAGGACCCCGACATGATCGCGATCACCGTCCCCGAACTCCTGCGCAACATCCGAGGACCGATCGTGCCGGAGCCTCGCCGCGATCCCGAACACCGCCGCGCATGGTCCACCTGGCGCCGACGCCACCAATACCGAGCCCGAAAATGCCACCAGGCATGGCACGCCTACGCCGACACCACCACATGATCATCGCAGGCCACAGCCCCAATTACAGCTGCCGTATCCGAGGAGGACCTCGCCGTCGTGCGGGGATGGCTGGACGCGCCAGTGGACCATGTGGCAAACGTCCGAGAGCAGGAGTAATGACGCGCCACCACGCCGGAAATAGTACTTCGTCACCAAGTTGAGCCGCGGCGAGGGTCCCGCGGCCGCGCTGTGGGGGGTGGTTCACGGGAGCCGATGCCCCGCGCAGGGTTCTCGGTGCAACGACCAATCATCGCCATGGCTGCCGGACGGGCTCCTATTGGAGTGATCGCAGAGCGGCTCCGTCCCAGTAGAGGTGTTCGGCTTTGATCCAGGCCGCTGGGTAGTGGTGCCATGGGTGTGCTCCGCCGATAGTGAACGCAGGATCCGGGACGGGCTCGCCTGTGCTGCCGTCGATCCAATCGGTGGCTAGGGGAGTGGGCTTCCAGGTCGGGTCGCCGACGAGGACTGCGGCCACTGCCTGAGGCTGAAATCCCCATGCCCCGTTTGGCGAGGGGATTCGCCATTCGCGCTCCCAGCTGAAGTCCATGACGGCTTGGCCGTCGTTGCGGATGGGGTTGCCCCAGACCTTGATCTCTGGTGGCCATTGGTCGTGGACTGCCTCGGGCGGGTAGGCGATGCCGCCGCCTCCAGCGGCGATGACGTCCGCGCGGCGCAGCAGTACACCCCAAGGTGCCATCTTCCGGTCGCGGAGCATGTGAAGCAGGTGGTCGCCGGGGCTTTCCGACAGACACACGGCCGGTCCGTGGGCGCGAAATGGGGTGAAACCAAGCAGCGTCTGGTTCGTGAGGATGGCATCGAGACGCTGTTGAGGAGTCATCTCCTTGATCTCGGGGGGCACGTCAGGGGTGAACTTTGAGTTCGGGCGACGGCCGCAGAAGTGGATCAGAAGGTCACTCTGGCCGGGGCCGGTAGGCATCAGCTGAGGCGCGAGGATGGCATCCGTCATGGCGCCAATGATCTCGTGTCACCTGCGGAACCTGCGCTGAACTTCGTTCCAAGAGTGATGAGTGTTATCGGCCCCCTGCAGCAGTTCGTCGTACGCGGCGACCAAGGGGGTGGGGCGGGCGTCGGGTGGCAGAGCCGAGAGGCGGGCCTGCAGTGCGTTCTCGGCCGAGGCATCGGCGAGGTCCGCGGCTGTTGGAAGGCGTGACGGCGTTGGTTGTGCGGCGGGCGCGTTGCTGGCAGGCTGCTCCGCAGTAGCGGCGGGCCTGGCCAGTCGGGGGCGTGGTCGGCCTCGCGGCCGTAGCCGGGCCCGGCGCACTGCGGGCGGCGTCGCCCGGGGTGACGGAAGAAGGTAAGCCGAGCGCTCCCGGATCCGCGCGGGCATGTTCGAGGCCGGCGGCGCTTGGTCGACGACATGCTTGGCGAGGGCGGCATTCGGCTGGGACAGCGCGTCCAGACCATCGACGGCGGTGGATGTTGGTGCATCCTAGCCGGGCGCTCTGCTTCCCGATGCCGGGCCCTACGCGGGCGGGTGGCGCTGGATCCCGGGAATCGCGGGGGTCCTGGGACCCGCTCGGAGCGTCGATCCTATGCGGTGGCGATGGCGCGCTTGACGACGCCGCCAACGATGAGGGCCAGGCCGTGCGCGAGCCACTGCGCGACTCCCTGGCGGAGTAGCCAGTTGTAGGCGGCGCTACGGACCCAGGCCGCTCCGAGCCAGGCGATTATCTGCTGGATGTTGGCCTCCATGGTGTTCACCCCCTTTCGGCGTGATTCGAACGATCACTTCCAGAGCGACCACGACAACCCTTCATATCGAACATATACTCGGCTTCACATACGTCTCAGAGCTGCTGCGGAGGGATGATCAGCATGGTGGTGGAGGGGTCCACCTCGGGGATATGGGAGAGGACCGGCAGGTCAGCGTCGGGAAGCCCGTTAAGCCTCATGTCAGCCTTGGTGAGCTTGCAGGCCGCCTCGACCGATTGCCCCTCGGTGACGGCCGCGTAGAAGCGCGTGGCAAACGTGATGGCGTCGACGTCTCCGATCCGGTCGGTCATGCTGATGGCCAGCGGGACGATTTCCAGCAAGCCATCGACATGGGCGTAGGAGTGGCAGGCATTCAGCACGATCACCTTCGGCTTCAAATCGACGGCGTCGATCGCCTCGGCGAACGCTGCGGCGGCGACGGTCTTTCCCGGACCTCGTTCGGTGAGTCCGGAGTCGAACTCCAGGAAGTCCTTGTTGGCGTGCCCGGAAAAGTGGACGACATGAGGCCGGAACCGGGTCAGTCCATCCAGCAGGTCCGAGGCTGTCGCCGAGGGCATGTGCTCGATCTGAACCAGGTCGCGGAGCGTGGCTGAACGCACCGCTGCCTTGACGCGGCGGATCTCTTCTCCCACCCGCAAGTCACCGGCTGCGGCGGCGGTCAGGTAGAGGATCCGCAACGGCTCGACCTTGGGAGGCTGCAGCCTGCTAATGACCACGGACATCCTTTCTTCGCTGGCCGCGACGAGCGCTTCGGTGCGGGTGCGTTCGGCAGCCGCCAGTTGCTGGCGACGGCGCTCCTCCTCTTTGTGCTGCCGCTCACGCTGGCGCTGGTCGTCCTTGGCCTCACGAGCCAGGGCTGCCTGCAGGTCCTTGTTGAGGGTGGCTTCCTTGCCCGCGCACTTGGCGATGGCCTTGCGCTCGGTCTCGATCTTCTTGCCCTCCGCGAGCGCCGCCTTGTTGGCACTCTCGGCGCTGCGTAGGTACGACGAGGCCCGGGACGGCGAGGACGCCTTGCGGGCGCGCTCCTGGTAGGAGTTGGCCTCAGTGAGCTTCTTCTGCTGCTTGGACTGGGCTGTGGCCAGTTTTCCTTCGTGCCTCGCGCGCTCTTTGGTAAGTTCTGCGATCTTTCCTCTAATTTGTCCGGAAGATGGCATTTGTCCCCCCTTGGTTTGGACGACGATCTCTCCATGAGTTGAGCACAGGGGTCTGACAAAAGCGTCTCCGGGCACTTCGTAGTTCTCGGCGGCCGTTTCAACTCCCGGCAGGGTGCTCGTTCGTAAGCGATTTGCCTGTGCGAATAAAACTGGGATGACAAGGGCTGCTGCTGCGCGGTGAGGTCGGTCCGCCGGCCCGGGGCAATCTCCGATCATGTCGTACTATCTACCGAACCTACATGAGACGCGATCTCAGCTTGTCGACTGACGTTACCGCTCACCGGTTCTGAGTAGGGCGCGCGCAGACCTCCTCGTGTCCTGAGGGGGAGCGATCACGCGGAGTCGTATGCAGACTTCAGTCGCAAGGGTGCTGGCTCCCCTCACGACTTGGTATATAGCCTCGGGTTTCGATGAAGGGGTCGACGTACAAGAGGTGTAAATGCCGTGGTGTGGACGGAAAGGAACTTGCTTCCCGCTGCCCGCAGCTGCGTCACGAGGACGGCACGTGGAATCCGCGGCATGGCACCTGGTACTTCTACCTGGAGCTCGACGCCGGCCCGGGTGGCAAGCGTCGTCGGATCCGTCGGGGCGGGTTCACCACGCAAGAGGACGCTGAGAACGCTCTTGAGGATGCACGATGCCGGGTATTGCGCGGCTTGGATCCGGGCGTGCGGTATACGGTCGGGCAATACCTTGACGAGTGGCTGGCCGGCCACGGTGGCCTGCGCCGGAGTACTCGCAAGTCCTATGGCGAGCATATCGAGTACTACCTCAAACCCCACCTGGGCCACATCGAACTGGACCAGCTACGCGTTGCGCATCTGAATGAGATGTTCGCCGCGATCGACGCCGACAACGAGCGCATCCTGTGGGCGGCTGGGGAACGCCGGCGATTGCTTGCGGCTGCCCGGCAGGCATGGCGGTCTGGGGACAAGGGCGCACACAGAGCCGCTCGCGCCGATCTCGCCGGGCTTCCGCCGCACCGTCGGACGGTCGGGGCGGCGACCATGCAGCGCATCCGCGCGACGCTCCGGTCGGCTCTGGAGGATGCGGTACGGCAAGGCCTGACCGCAGTGAACGTGGCGAAGCTGACCAAGCTCCAAACAGGCAAGCGGCCCAAGGCGCTGGTGTGGACCAGCGAACGCGTCACCGCATGGCAGACGGCCTACGAGCGGGAACTGGCGGCAGAGCGGGCCAGCGGCCGTACGGTCAACGCGTTCAAGATCTGGATGTCGTTGCCGCGCCCTTCGCGGGTGATGGTGTGGACGCCCGAACAGACCGGGACATTCCTCGATCACGCCGCAGACCACCCTCTGTACCCGCTGTTGCATCTGATGGCTTTCCGGGGCCTGCGACGCGGGGAGGCGTGCGGACTGGCGTGGCCGGACCTGGACTTGGCCGGGGCGTCGCTGGCCGTCCGGGAGAGCCGCGTGAAGATCACCTACCGGGAGATCGAGGATGGTGACCCCAAGTCCGACGCCGGCGAAGACACGATCCCGATCGACTCCGGCACCGTCACCGTGCTCGAAGCCCACCACCGTCGGCAGGACGAGGCCAGGGCCGAGTGGGGGCAGGCGTGGCAGGAGTCGGGAAAGGTCTTCACGCGGGAGGACGGCTCGGCGCTGCATCCCGATCACGTGACCGATGCGTTCGCCCGGCTGGCCTACGGTGCCGGGCTGCCGCCCATTCGCCTGCATGATCTTCGCCATGGCGCCGCGACGCTGATGCTCGCTGGTGGCGCGGACATGAAGTTGGTTCAGGCGCTGCTGCGGCACTCCTCGCTTGCCATCACCGCTGACACCTACACCAGCGTCCTCCCAGAGGTTGCCCGCGAGGCCGCAGAAGCCGCCGCGGCACTGGTGCCAAGGAAGATCCCGGCTCAGGACGCCCGGCCCTCCGTCCTCCCCACGTCCTCCCAAAACGAGGAGGAGTAGCCCGTCACCGTGTGCACGTGACGTGTATCCGCAAGCCACATAGGCGATGCGTTGAGTGGGTCGCCTGGGACTCGAACCCAGAACCTACGGATTAAAAGTCCGGAGCTCTGCCAATTGAGCTAGCGACCCGTCCCGCAAGGGTACCGAGATCGGCGGGGGGTTTGCGACGGGGTTACGG
>NZ_SMKY01000072.1 GCF_004349235.1 Actinomadura darangshiensis
GGCCAGGGCGGTGCGTTCACGGAGGTCCATGCGGGCATGCAGCCCTGCGAGGAAGCCCGGCAGCCACCAGTTCGCCGCGCCCATGAAGCGCATCGTGGCCGGGACCAGGAGGGACCGGACGAGTGCCGCGTCCACGACGACGGCGACGAACATGCCGACGCCGATGAGTTTCACGACGGTGATGCCCGCCATGCTGAATGCCGCGATGACGAGGAGGAACAGCAGCGCGGCGCTGGTGATGATGCCGCCTGTGTGCTGCATGCCGGACGCGACCGCGGTGCGGTTGTCGTGGGTGAGGTCCCATTCCTCCCGAATACGGCTGAGCAGGAAGACCTCGTAGTCCATGGACAGGCCGAACACGACCGCGAGGATGAGAATCATGCTGGTCGCCTCGACGCCGCCGGTCGGGGTGAAGTCGAGGAGGCCCGCGAGGTGCCCGTACTGGAAGCCCCACACGATCGCGCCGAAGGAGGCGCCGATCGACAGGACGTTCATAACGATCGCCTTCAGCGGCAGGACGATCGATCCGAAGAACATGAACAGCAGGATGAACGTGGCGACCCCGACGACGAGCGCCATCTTGGGCAGCGACTCCATCAGGCTGGACATGAGGTCCATCTGCGCGGCCGTGCTGCCGCCGACGTCGATGTGCATGGGGTAGCCGTCCTTGGACAGGCTCATCCCGCGTATCTCCGTCACAAGGTCTTGGGCGTGCTGGTCCATCGGCTCGTACTTGTGCGTGACGGAGATGCGCACGCCCCCGTACGAGCCCGAGTAGCCGGTGAACTGTGCTTCGGTGACGCCTGGGAGGGACGCGAGGCGCTTCCTGAACTGCTCCAGGTAGGGCGGGATGGGGTCGCCCTTACCGGACGGTGTCCAGTCGCGCGGGATGAGGTCCCCGGACACGACCACGTCGATGGGCTCTGCGGACCCGTTGGGGAAGTCCTTCTTGACCGTCTCAACTACGGTGCGTGTAGGGCTGTCCTTGGGGAGGACACGGGCGTCCACACTGCCGAACTGGACGTTCAGGAACGGCCCGAACATCACGCCCAGGATGACGAGCACAACCGCGAAGTACGGCAGCGGGTGCTTCATCACGCTGTGACCGAGGCGGTACCAGAAGCCGCTGTCAGGGTCTCGCTGCGCGCGCTTGGACGTAGGACGCCGCCACGGCATCCGTCCGAATTCGACGCGCGGCCCTAGGAGCGCCAAGAGCGTCGGCAGCAGAACCGTGGCTCCGAACACGGCCACCATGACGGTGGCTATGCCGGCGAGCCCGATCGTCCGGAGGAACATCTGCGGGAACAGCAGTAGCCCGGCGAGAGCGGCGGACACGGTGATGCCGCTGACCATGATGGTGCGGCCCGCGGTCGCCATGGTGGCGGCCAGGGCCGTCTCTCGCACGGGTTTGAGGGCCGCTTTGTACGCCGTCTTCGCGGCCTTGCGTGACGCCTTGTCGCGTTCCCGTTTCCATGGTTTGCCCTGGGGCAGGCCCTGCGCGGCCATGCCTCGCTGTAGTTCCTCACGGAAACGGCTGATGATGAACAGCGAGTAGTCGATCGCTAGGCCGACGCCCATCATCGTGACGACTTCCAGGGCGAAGGACGTCACGTCGGCGGCATACGTCACGACGTGCAGGACGGCCAGTCCGCCGACCGTCGAGAAGACGGCCACGGCGATCGGCAGGAACGAGGCCGTCAAGGCACCGAACAGGACGACCAGCAGGATCAGCAGCGGCAGCGCGGTAATGGTCTCCGCGCGGACGATGTCGGTGACGACCTGCTCGCCGAACTCCTCACCGAGCGGGACGGCGCCGCCGTACTGGACGCGCAGCCCTGGCGCGGCCAGGCGCTCCTTGACGGCGTGGTAGTTCTCAATCTGTGTCGCGCCATCCTCGCCGTGGAGCTTCACGGCGACGAACGTCGAATGCCGGTCGTGGGACGCGAACGAGTGGGCGGCCTCACCGTTGAACGACCAGTAGGAGATTACTTCTTCGACCTGGGCCTTGGGCAGGCGCGCGATGGTCGTGACGACGCTTGCCTCATAGCGCGGGTCGTCCACCGTCATGGTGTCGCTGGTGTAGAGGACGAGAACGTCGGGATTGGTGCTGCCGAAGTAGGTCGCACCCAGTTTGGCGACGAGCGTCGAGGAGGCGTTCGGGTCCTCGAAGCCGCCCTCCTTGAACTTGGCGAAGACGCCGAGCCCCCAGACGCCCGCCACCACGGTCATGATGAGGATCAGGACAAGGCTGGGCCAGCGTCGCCTGTTGATGAGACGCCCCAGCCCCGAAAGCATGTTCCTCCTGTTTCGCCACGGCCGCCGGGAAGCCTCCTGGCCCCGGCGGCCGATTCCGTGTGCTACCTACGAGACGCCAGGCGAGCCTCAGTCGTTGCCAGGGCGCCGTCCAGGTAACGTTGCCTCGTCGCCGCACGTGCGATTTTTCCGCTGGACGTACGCGACACGCCACCCGGTTCGATCAACACGAAGTCGTGGACGCTCATCTCGTGCTCCACGTTGACGGCTCCGCGCACCGCCGACTCGACCTCGTCCACGTCCAGACGTCCGAGAGGGACACGACGGTTGCGTTCGGCGACGACCACCAGGCGCTCTGTCTCCTCCCCAGTCAACGCGAACGCGGCCACGTAGTCGGGACGGATCGCTTGGTGCGCCTCCTGTGCGGTGACCTCGATGTCCTGGGGGTAGTGGTTGCGGCCGTCCACGATGATGAGGTCCTTGATGCGGCCGGTGACGTACAGCTCGCCGCCGTGGACGACACCGTAGTCGCCGGTCTTCATCCAAGGCCCGGACGGCAATTGCCCCGGCTCGGACAACTCGCCGCCGAACGTGTCTTGGCTCCGCTCGGAGTTGCGCCAGTAGCCGTGCGCCGTGTTGGGGCCGTGCACCCAGATCTCGCCGACCTTCCCGTCCGGCTGCTCGACGCGCGTCTCGGGGTCGATGATCGCGACGATCTGCCCGGACGGACGCCCGCACGACACCAGCGCGCTCGTCCCTTCGCCGTCGTCGTCGCGAAGCCGCAGGTCACCCTGTGTCAGCGCGTCCCGGTCGGCGGAGAGGACCTTCGGGGGGACGTCCTCGGCCGCCGCGGTGACGAACACGGTCGCCTCGGCCAGCCCGTAGCCCGGCGCCTGCGCGCCCGGACGCAGCCCCGCCGGCGCGAGCGCGTCCGCGAACGTCGAGAGCGTCGACGTGCGGATCGGCTCCGCGCCGTTCAGGCAGGTCGTCAGCCCGGACAGGTCCAGGCCGGCGAGCTTCTCCGGCGACGCCATGGACGCGACGTACTCGTAGGCGAAGTTCGGCCCGGCGGTGTACACGTTCTTGCCCGGACGGTCCGCGATCAGCTGCAGCCACCGCATCGGGTTCATGATGAACGACACGGGATCGGTGAAGATCGCGTGGTCGCCGCGCACCAGCGGCAGCGCCATCGTCGCGATCAGGCCCATGTCGTGGAAAAGCGGCAGCCAGCTGACCAATTCGGGGTCCGGCTTCTCCGGCGCCCACCCGGACCACAGTTGCGCCGCGTTCGCCGTCACATTGCCGTGGGTGATCTCCACTCCGGCTGGGCGGCGCGTCGACCCCGACGTGTACTGCAGGTAGGCGACGTCGTCGAACGCGATCGGTTCGTCCTCCCAGTGGTCCGCCAGGGAGAGGTCGATCTCCTCGGCGAACACGATCTCCTTCGGCTGGGGGACGTCATGGTCGGCGAGGAACTTCTCCACATGCGGCAGCGCGTTCCGCGTCGTGACGATCACCGCGGGTTCGGCGTCGGTGTAGGCGCCGATCAGCCGGTCGGCGTGCCCCGGCAGGTCGGGCGAGAACAGCGGCACCGCGATGACGTGCGCGTACAGGGCGCCGAGCATGGTCATCATGTACTCGAGCGTCTGCGGCAGCAGCAGCGCGGCCCGTTCTCCCGGTCCGGTGACCCGGCGCAGCGTCACGGCCGTGGCGCGGGCGCGCCGGTCCGTCTCGGCCCAGGTCAGCGTCAGGTGCGCGCCGGACGGGTCCGCCGAGTAGTCGACGAAGGTGAAGGCCGCGGCGTCCGGCTTCTCCCGCCTCCACCTCGCGATCCGCTCGATCAGCGGGGTGCGGCCCGAGCCGCCGGGCAGGAGTTCGGTGAGCAACGAGCCCAGAGCCATTGATCATCTCTCCCGGGGGGACGTGTCGTGAGGGATGGACTCCGCCGGCGGACGTACGCCGCGCCTGCCGGACGACCCTCACTGGACGCCCCTGGCCACCGGCGATGATCGTCAAGCTACCGGATGGTAGTCAGCGCGCGATATTAGCTCGCGGTCACATTCGCCAAACCCCGGTTTGTCACCGCCGTGACAAGAGGAAATCCCCCTTTACACCTGGGCGTTCGCCCCGTCACCGACCGTGCCCGGGGCTACCGGCCGGTGGCGAAGATCTGCTCCATGATGCCCCGGCGGTGCCGGCCCTGGTACGTCGTCTCCGGGTTGACCTCGACCGAAAGCTCCGCGAGGTAGCGGCTCTCGGCGTCGATCAGCTGTTCCAGTTCGCCGCGATCGAGAAACACGCCCTTGCATCCCGGGCATTCTTCGATCACGACCCCGTGGCGTTCATGAGTGTCGAGCTTCGCCTCGCACTTCGGGCACTGCAGCATCGCGTCTGACATACCGGATCCCCTGTCCGTCACGGCAGCGTTTACTGTTCGGCGGACAGCTTACTGACACCCGACCTGGCGTCACCCCGTCCCGTCTTCGGCGGTCTTGGACGCCGCACGGCCGAGCGCGATCCGCCGGCGCCACAGCGCGACACAGGCGGCGCCCCACAGCAGCCCTATCTCGGCCACGAGCGCCACACCGACGACGACGGCCCAGTCCGTCTCGTCCCCTTCCTGCATGCCGACCGGGGCCATGAGGGTCATCCGGCTCTTCCCGGCCGCGGCGTGCGTCGGGGGCGGTGCGTACACCGGTGGTAGGACGACCCCGCCTGGACTTGGCGCCGGCAGATTCGGCATCGGCACCTCGGGCGCGTCTTGCCCGATTGCCGCCGGGCCGCTTGGAGTCTGGCCACCAGCCGACGAATGCGTTCCATTCCCACCCGGTCCACTGGGCGGCTTACACGGTTTCCCCTGACTCCCCGCACAGGGCGGGAGCACCCCAACGCCGCCGGACGACACACTCGCTTTCGGCGTACCGCTATGGCACGACTTCCCCATGGCGTCACAGACATCCGGTTTGCCACCGGACGGCTTGGACGGGGCACTCGTCTTCGGCGGGGCACCATGGCACGGCTTCCCGTCCGTGTAACAGCCGCTGGGCTTATCGCCGGACGGCCTAGGAGAAGCACAAGGCGCTCCCTTACCGGTCGCGCAATGGGTTGGTTTCCCAGGCCCACCAGACGGCTGCGCCGTTGGACATGGCCGCGCAGCCAAGCTCGCCTTGCCCCCTGCACAATGCGTCGGCTTACCTCCGGACGGCGCAGGCGAAGGACACGTCTTGCCCGACGTGCACGGCATGGGCGTCCCAGAGCCGCTCGGCTTGCCCCCGGACGGCTTGACCGGTGGACACGAACTCGCCTTGCCCCCCGCACACGACGTCGGCTTACCACCAGACGGCTTAACCGACGGACACGGACTGGCCTTGCCGCCTACGCAGGACGTGGGTTTTCCACCCGGAGGAGAACTCGCAGTCGGCTTACCGCCGGACGGCTGAGCCGACGTGGGTTTTCCACTCGGATGAGCGCTTGGGCTTGGCTGGCCGCTGGGAGGTGCGGTCGGTGGGTCACTGTCGGGGGTCGGATCGCTGCCGGACGGCTTGGGGCAGGGGGTGGGCGCGCCTGGCGTACCGCACAGGGACGCACCGGAGAAGTCGAACACTGCGCGAATCGATCGATGGGGCGCGTTGGATGCCTCCGCCAGGGCGATGACACTGAAACGCTTCGCGGACGGCCCCGACACCATCCAGGCCGGGATTCGGACGGTGCTCGTCCGTGAACGGGGCTCCGAACCCACGTCGCCTAGGCCGCAGCGCAGTACGTGGTCGGAATCGGCTTCCAGGCAGTCCGGCGCGTGGCTCGCCCAAGAGAGCGGGTGTTCGGCCGTGAGGTTCAGGGTCACGTCATGCGCGACGCCACCTTGCGCCCGCACACGGACCGTGTACGTCAGTGCGTAGTCCGGTCCACTGGTCGTGCCGCGGGTGGCCGCCGTTTCCATGAGTAACCGGACGTCGGATCGGCGTCCGTCCGGCACGGCCTCTGCGGCGGGGCTGAACAGCATCAGCGGCACGGCCAGCGCACAACTCGCCGTGATCGCGCCCCAGCACGTCCTTCGGCGCCCCTCTCGCACTCGCTCCCCCTAGCGGTCTCCTCATGGCTGCCAGGGGGGCGGTGCCGTGGCACCGGGCACAGACAGTTATTGCCAGGTCATCCACACGAGTAACGTGCATCACTCCGGCAACCCGCCCTCTTTCACACAGCGAAATCGGTTCTCCGTAGAATCGGGTGGGTCGCGAGGGTGAGCGGGAGAGGAGACACGGGGTGGCGGAGGCCGTTCGGTCGCTGGAGCGCGCGTTCGATCTGCTGGAGCATCTGGCGGACGCGGGGGGCGAGATGGCGCTGTCGGAGCTGACGGAGGTCTCCGGGCTGCCGATGCCGACGATCTACCGGCTGATGCGGACGCTGGTGAACCAGGGGTACGTGCGGCAGGAGCCGTCCAAGCGGTACGCCCTGGGGCCGCGGCTCATCCGGCTCGGCGAGGGCGCGAGCCGCCTGCTCGGCACGTGGGCGCGCCCGGTGCTGGCCCGGCTGGTGGACGAGATCGGCGAGACGGCCAACATGGCGGTCCTGGAGGGGGACGAGGCCGTGTACGTCGCGCAGGTGCCGTCCAAGCACTCGATGCGCATGTTCACCGAAGTGGGGCGACGCGTCCAGCCGCACTGCACGGGCGTGGGGAAGGCGCTCCTGTCACGGCTGTCCGATCAGCGCGTCAGGGAGATCCTCGCCCGGACGAACATGGACGCGCACACACCCAACACGTTCACCGACCCAGACAAACTGGTCGCAGAGCTACGACGGATCCGCGAACAGGGTTACGCCCTAGACGACGAGGAGCAGGAGATCGGTGTCCGTTGCGTCGCGGTGCCGTTGCAAGGCGCGCCGACGCTGACTGCCATCTCGGTCTCGGGCCCCTCAGGACGCATGACACGCGAAGCCGTCCAGGACGTCGTCCCCATCATGCGGGACGCGGCAGAACGCTTCGCCAAGGAACTCGGCCCCACCGCGCCCTGAGAGGCGCTCAGTCGACCGGCTCGCCGACGATGACCGTGGGCCGTCCACCGCGCTCCCACGCGACGAAGTCGCCCGCCGACTTGACGAGGAGGGCGGCCAGCCACAGTGCCAGCCCGGTGTCGTCCACAATGCCCGCGACAGGGATGACGTCGGGGATGGCGTCGATCGGGGAGATGATGTAGACGAGCCCCAGGGCGAGCAGTCCGAGCGTCCCGAAGGACATGCCCTTGTACTGCCCGCGGAGAACGGCCTTCATCATCCTCGGAACGGCGCGCAGCCGCTCCCAGAACCCCGGTGCGTCGGGTTCGAGTGTCTCGCGGTAGATCTGCCAGGCCTGCCCGGCGGCGGCCGCACTGCGCTTCCTGTCCACCAGCACTCCTCATCGCTACGTTCGTGAGGGCGCGCCCCCGCGGCGCCCACGTAGGACTAGGACGCGATGCGTGCCGGAAATGTTCCCTCGAACCGATCATGAGGCAGGGGTCACAGCCGCGACGACCGGATCGGCGCCGGAACGATCGTGAGAGACATCCCCGGCCCGCGCTTCACTCGGGTTACCACAAGTGAGGTTTTCGTCACTCTCGTGGGCGACGTGCGGCGATTCACGGCGTGTTGCCCGCCGTCCGCTGGAAGCATGGGGCGTCCGGGCGGAGCGCCGCCTCCCTCCCCCGGCACGACCGGCATGGCCCGTCGAGCATCGCAGGAGCTGACGAACCGATATGAGCGGCGACCATACGAACCGCCCCGTGCACGGCACCGCGGCGGGCGACGCCTATGTCGCGCTGCCGCCGACCGCGGTCGACGCGTCCGCGTCCGGCCCGACCCGGCTGCTCGTGGCCTGGCCCGGGTTCGACCCGCCCCGGACGGCCGGTGCGCTGGCGGCGGCGATACCGATGACGGGCGTGCCGGTGTGGCGCGTCTACCTCGACCTGCCGGGACGCTCGCCCGGCGGCCTCGGCTCGGGCACGATCCTGGAGACCGAGAGCATCGAGGCGTACTGCGCGGCCGTGGAGAACGCCGTGGAGCGGCTGCCGGACGCGGTCGCGGAGATCCGCCGCGACCTCGCGATCCCGGACGGGCCGGTCGCGCTGGCCGGCTTCAGCGCGGGCGGCTCGGCCGCGCTGCTGGCCGTGGCGCGCGGTGCCGTCCCGGTGAGCACCGTCGCGCTCGTGGCGCCCGTCGTCGCGCCGTCGCGGGCCGCGCGGGCGGTGGAGAAGCGGTCCGGCCGCGACCGCGCCTGGACCGAGAACGCCCTCGCGCTCGCCGAGCGGCTCGACCTCGGCATCGTCGCCGCCGACATCGCCGGACGGGACGTCCCGACCCTGCTCATCGGCGGCGCCAGGGACCGCGTCGTCCCCGCACGCGAGATCACGGCGCTGCGCGACCAGCTCCGCCTGCACGGCGGTGCGCCGGTGGAGTCCAGCACGTTCCGCATGGGGCACGCGCTGGCGGCCGAGCCCGGCACCGAGCCCCGGCCGCCGATCACGGAGGCCGTCCGGGTGGACGGCGTCCTGACCGACTGGTTCCGCGAGCGCCTCGCCCTGCCGGCACAGGAGGCCGGCTCGGCAGGCGGACGACCGGCCGACCCCCTGCCCGACGCGCCAAGCGACCAGACGCAGCCGGTGGAGCCCAGGCACGGGTCGTGGGCGCCAGAGCCAAGCGGGGAGGACGTCCCGCAGACGCGAACAGGCGCCGGCGTAGGCCGACACCCCTGACCCCACCCGGTGGGCGCGGTAAAGCGCCCGCCGGGCGGGTCAGGGGTTTTGCGAGGTTCAGCCTCGCGAGAGCACCTCGTACCGGACGGGGATGATGCCCGCCCCGGTACCGCCGACCTTCTTCATGGCGGCCGTGGACAGGTCCAGGCAGCGTCCACCGGCGTAGGGCCCGCGATCGTTGATGCGGACGATGACCGACTTGTCGTTGTTCTTGTTGGTCACGCGGACCTTCGAGCCCATCGGCAGCGTCTTGTGCGCCGCCGTCAGCTCGCTCGGGTCGAAGGCCTCGCCGCTGGCGGTCATCTGCCCCTCCCCGTAGAAGGAGGCCTTGCAGGAACCCGACTTCACGACCTTGTAGTGCTTCTTCTTCTCGGGCTTGGCCAGGTGGGCCGCCTGGCTGTCGGACTTCGACGACTTCTTCTTGGGAGTCTTCGAAGGCGACGGCTCCGGAGAGCGGGTCTTGCCTCGGCTCGCCCGCGTCGGCTCCTCGCGCGGCCGGCCGGCCAGCGGATCGGACGTCTGCGGCGCGGTCTGCGCCGCCTGCGCCGATTCGGCCGGGCCGTCGGCGCTGACCAGGGCGAACGCGCCCGCTGCCAGGACGGCGACGGCCGCGCCGGAGACGATCAGGATGGTACGAAGGCGTGCTTGAAGAAGACGCCTGACAGGGCTACCCACAGAGGAGTCCTTTGTTAGGGGACAGGACCCCGGACGCCCGGCGTGGCATACCGCCGTTCTCACGGCGTGGTCAGGCGACGTCCCGCGCACGAATCAAGCCAGACGCCCGCTATTCGTGGGGTTTGTCACCTCAGTCTTTGCCCTGTGAAGCTGATCAACTCCACACGGTGACCGCATTTGAAGATCGACTTTACTCGCCATGGACCGGTCGATCTCGGGCAGATAACAACCGTTCACGGGCAAACGAAAGGGGCGTTCCGGCGGAGTGTCGATCCCGCCGGAACGCCCCCTGGGCGGCCGTAGGTCAGCCGATACCGGGCAGGTCGGGCAGGCCCAGCCCGGGTGCGGACGGCATGGACAGCGGACCGTCCGCCGGCCTGCCGGCACGGTCCTTCGCCTTGAGCACGTCCACCACGCTGCCGACGTTCTCCTCGGTCTCGCCGACACCGGCGCCGGCCTGGTTCACGGTGTCGTTCGCCTGGCCGACCAGGTCGTCGGACGGCTCCGGCGCCGCGATCCGTCCGGCCGGCGGGAAGAGCGCCGCGCCGACGGGCAGGCCGCCGGGGCTCGCCGAGCCGAGCGTGGACGGGACGTCGGGCAGCCCGTCGGTCAGGCCGGGAACGGCCATGCTCAGCGGCATGCCGGCGCGGCGCCCGCTCGGCAGCGGCGCGCCGCCGAGCTCGCCCAGCTTGCTGTTGTGGACGGAGGTGCCGACCTTGCCGACGTCGTTCAGCAGCGTCCGCGGCACCCTGCCCGCCGCGTCGGACGGGACGGGCAGCGCGGCCCTGCGGCCGGTGCCCGGCGCCGCGCCCAGGCAGTCGCCCTCGGGGAGACCGCCGAGCGGAGACCGGCCGGCGGTCTGGAGCGGCGTCCGCGGCAGGCTCGTCCCAGCCTTCGAGTTAACCGTCTTGCCCGGGTTCAGCGTGCAGCGGGCGTTCCCGGCACCGAGGCCGGGTGCGGCCGGGACCGCTCGCAGGGTGGACGCCGCGGGCGCCGCGCGGAGGACCCCGTCCACCGTGCCGGTGCCCTGTTCGGCGGTCTGGCCGACGGTGTTCAGCACGGGGTCCGGGAGCGTCCTCGTGACGGGTGCGGCCGCCGTGGCGGCGTCGTAGAGGAGCGCGGTGGACGGGCCGGGCGCCGCGTTCGCCGGTGCGGCCGCCACGGCGAGCGCCGCGACGACCGGAGCGAGCACGGAGATGCTGAGCAGATTTCTGGCGGATCGATTCATTCTTTCCCCCGGGGTTTCGGACTGACCCTGCACGTTGTGGTGTGCGCCCGAGCGGGTTGTGAATCCGGCGCACCGTCGAGCGGGGACGCTAGTACACGACGGCGGCCGCGCGCGGCCAATTCGAGAATGAATTGAAGAACACAATAAAGATCTACACGAATTGATCGGCAGCGGTCCCGGGGAGCCTAAAACTCGACAATGCCCGATAAAGCATGAAGGCGGGGGCGCCCCGCAGGACGCCCCCGCCTTCGCGGCTCGCGGCTATTCGGCCCCGCCGAGGGAGATGGCCTGGTCGACCTCGTCCTGGCGCGCGGCGAGCTCGGCCGCGTAGCGCTCCTCGTCGACCTTCTCCGCGATCTCCTCGTCCTGCTTCATCAGCGCCTCGAGGTCGGCCTTGGCGTTGTCGAGGACGCCCATGTCGGCGTAGGCGGCCTGCACCTTGTCGCCCCAGAGACCCACGTCCCGGACACACGGGACGATCCGGCTGAACAGCAGCGACTGATAGAGGGTGTACATGTCGGAGTTGTCGACGAACTCCATGCACTTCTCGACCGGCATGTCGAGCTGCTCGAAGATCTCGCGTCCCTTGAAACGGTCGCGCATCAGGTAGCAGCCCTCGACGACGAACTCCTCGCGCTCGGCCCGCTCCTTGTCGGTGAGCTCGGCGTAGTAGTCCTTGAGCGCGAGCCGCCCGAACGCGACGTGCCGCGCCTCGTCCTGCATGACGTACGCGAGGAGCTGCTTGACCAGCGGGTTCGTCGACATATCGCGGTAGAGCCCGAACGCGGCGAGGGCGAGGCCCTCGATGAGGACCTGCATGCCGAGGTAGGGCAGGTCCCAGCGGCTGTCCTCCAGCGACTCGGCGAGCAGCTTCGCCAGGTCCTGGTTGATCGGGTAGTACATGCCGATCTTCTCGTGCACGAACTTCGTGTACAGCTCGACGTGCCGCGCCTCGTCCATGGTCTGGGTGGCGGCGTAGAACTTGGAGTCCAGGTCGGGGACGGACTGGACGATCCGCGCCGACACGTTGAGCGCGCCCTGCTCGCCGTGCAGGAACTGGCTGAACAGCCACGAGCCCTGATGCCGGCCGAACTCGTCCCGCTCCTTCTGCGACATCTTGTCCCAGATGTCGGATCCGAAGATCGGATTGAAGTTCTCCGGCAGGCCGGCGATGTTGACCGGATCGACCTCAATATCCCAGTCGATGCGCTTCTGCGCGTCCCACTGCTTGTCCTTGCCCTTCTGGTACAGGTTCAGCAGCCGGTCGCGCCCCTCGTCGTACTCCCAGGTGAAGCGGGTGTCGCCCGCCATCGGTACGTTCCACGTGTCCGTCGGGACCGGTGTGGAGTAGAGATCAAAGGAACTCACGGGGGGACCCTCCTCCAGGCGTCGCGCCGCGCGGGATCGCGACGCGGGTGTGCTCCGCCCACGGCTTTACATACCTTCGTAACATGTAAAGCGTCCGGAGACCAGGGAGACGCCCGAACCGACCGGCAAAACCCCGAAAGCCGTCGCCCGCAGCCCCGCGGACATGCGGGCGACCCGGATTCGGCAGCGGCCGTCAGCGGGACTGGAGGGCGTCCAGCCCCACGGCCTGGGCGATCACCAGCCGGCGGTCGAGACGGGGGTCGTTGATCTCCACGACGTACCGGTCGCGGAAGCCGAACTTCTTGTCGACGGTGAAGACCACCTGGTCGCCGGCGTAGAAGTCGAAGTGGTACGGCCAGGCGAACGGCAGGCTCTCCACATACGGGATGAACTGCCAGATCCGCCGCAGCACCGCCACGAACTTGTTGCGCTCGCTGCCCGTGGTCACGCCGAGGCCCGGCTGCTCCATGTGCCAGGTCGAGGCCAGCAGCGACTTCTTGAAGTCCTTGCGGAACACGCCGATCGGCTGCCCGTGCGCGTCCGTGATGTCGTACGCCGACGCCAGGTCGATGCGCTTGCGCGCCTTGAACCCGAGGATCGGACGCGTCTTGGAGTCGTCGGAGTACAGGGTCACCTGCTCCTTGAACGCCAGCCTCTTCTGCTGCGCGAAGGCGAGCAGCTCGCCCTCCGCGCCGCCCGGCCCCTCGGCGTGCACCTCGTACTGGTTCACCATCAGGCGCACCCGCTGCCGGATCAGCAGCCTCTGCTGCGCCTGGAGTCTCTCGTCGTCCAGCGGACTCACCCGTTCTGTGTCGTTTTGCGGAGGGAGTCTGCCACAGAGCGCCCCGCCCATCCGGCGTTTCCACCACCCAGCACCCGCCGAAGAGCAGCCCAAAGGCCCACTGATTCGCCAGTCCGCCGCCCTGCCGGGTCACCGCCCTGCCGGGTCACCGCCCTGCCGGGTCACCGCCCTGCCGGGTCACCGCCCTGCCGGGTCACCGCCCTGCCGGGTCACCGCCCTGCCGGGGCGCCGGTCAGGTTTCCTGGATGTGGTCGGCGAGGTAGCGGTGGATCAGGCGTTCCGCTTCGGCGACGATCTCGGGGTCGCCGTCCGGGTTGCGGCGGAACGCCATCTTCAGGACGGCGTCGCCGGCCTCCACCGAGATGGCGAGGGCGGTCGCGAGGCCGGGGGTGTCCTGGATGCGGAACGTGTCGACGATCATCTCGCGCAGCCGGTCGGCGACCACCGCGTTGTTGTCGGCGTCGGAGTCGAGCAGGTTGACGTCGGCGACGTCGCCGAAGCGCAGTATGCGGAAGCCGGGGACGGTCCGGTGCATGTCCACGAAGATCTCGATGATCGCGCCGACCGTGTCGGACCAGGCGCCGAACCCGCCCTCGCCGAGCCGGGCCGAGATCCGGTCGCCGAAGTCCTCCAGGTTGCGCAGCGCGAGCGCCTGCGCGACCGCCCGCTTGTCGGGGAAGAACTGGTACACCGAACCGATCGCGACCTCGGCGCGCTGCGCGATGCGCGTCGTGGTGAGGCCGTCGTAGCCCTCCTCGTCCAGGATCGCGGCGCAGGCGTCGAGCATCCGCCGGACGCGTTCGGCACTGCGGCGCTGGGCGGGACGGCGGCGCAGCGGGGTACGGATCTCGGTCACCCCGCCATTGTCCCCCGAACGCACCGCTCCCGGACATGCGGAGCATGCCGTTCACCACCCCCGGGTCAGGGGAGTCTTCCGCCCGCACCACCCCCGCACTAATATCCGAAAGCTATTCGCGTTTCACCAGGGCATGCCGGACGGTATGCCGGTCATGCCGGGGAGGGGATCGCGTTGGGGCTTCCTGATGGCTTCCGCTGGGGCGTCGCCACCGCCGCCTACCAGATCGAGGGCGCGGCCGCCGAGGACGGGCGGGGACCGTCCACCTGGGACACCTTCGCCCACACGCCCGGACGCGTCCGTGACGGCCACACCGGCGACGTCGCCTGCGACCACTACCACCGCTGGCCGGAGGACGTCGCGCTCATGGCGGGCCTCGGCGTCGACGCGTACCGGTTCTCGATCGCGTGGCCGCGCGTCCAGCCGTCCGGGAACGGCCCGGTCAACCCGCGGGGCCTCGACTTCTACGACCGCCTGGTGGACGGCCTGCTCGCCGCCGGCATCACCCCCGCCGCCACCCTGTACCACTGGGACCTCCCGCAGCCGCTCGAAGACGCAGGCGGCTGGATGGAACGCGACACCGCCTACCGGTTCGCTGAATTTTCCTACCTGGCGGCCGAGCGGCTCGCGGACCGCGTGGAAATGTGGATAACCCTGAACGAGCCCGTGGTCGTCATGGCCTACGGCTACGCGTTCGGCGTCTACGCCCCCGGCCGGACCCTCATGCTGGACGCGCTCCCCACCGCGCACCACCAGCTCCTCGCACACGGGCTCGCCGTCAACGCGCTGCGCAGCCGCAACGCCCGCGCGATCGGGCTGACGAACCACTACTCCCCGGCCTGGCCCGCGTCCCCCGCCGACCAGCCCGCCGCGGACGCCTTCGACGCCTTCATGAACCGCCTGTTCACCGACCCCGTCCTGCTCGGCCGCTACCCGGACCTCATGGCGGACGCGCCGTTCGTCCGCCCCGAGGACCTCCCGGTCATCGCCTCGCCCATCGACTTCCTGGGCGTGAACTACTACCACCCGACACGGCTGACGACCCCTGCCGAGGGGCCGCTGCCCTTCGGCATGGCGGACATCACCGAGTACCCGACGACCGGTCTGGGCTGGCCCATCGTCCCGGACGCGTTCCTGTCGCTGCTCCGCACCCTCGACTCCCGCTACGACCTGCCGCCGCTCTACATCACCGAGAACGGGTGCTCGTTCACCGACGAGCCCGGCCCGGACGGCACCGTGGACGACTCGTCCCGCATCGAGTTCCTGGACGCCCACGTCAATGCCATGCGCACCGCCATGGACGAGGGCATCGACATCCGCGGCTACTTCACCTGGTCGCTCCTGGACAACTTCGAGTGGGCAGAGGGCTACCATCCGCGCTTCGGTCTCGTCCACGTCGACTACGAGACGCAGGAGCGCACACCCAAGAAGTCCTACGCCTGGTACCGCGACCTCATAGCGTCGGCCAAGGCCGAACGGTAGGAACCGGTGCGTGCGGCGGCACCCTCAAGACCGCCTGGATAGTCTGCTGCCTCTGCTTTGTCGTGGAGGTTGTGAATGCCGGAGTCCCGTCCGCTGCGCAGTAGCGATCCCCGCGAGGTCGGCGGGTTCCGGTTGACGGCTCGGATCGGCGAGGGCGCCCAGGGGGTCGTCTACCTGGGCGAGTCCGATACCGGGGAGCAGGTCGCGGCGAAGGTCCTGCACGCCGATATCGGACGGGACGACCGGGCCCGCACCCTCTTCGAGCGGGAACTGGCCGCGGCCCGGAGCGTCGCGCCGTTCTGCACCGCCCGCATCCTCGCCGCCGAGGCCGACGGCGAGCTGCCGTACATCATCAGCGAGTACATCGACGGGCCGTCGCTGCGGGAGCGGATCGCCGCGGACGGTGCCGCGACGCCGTCCGAGCTGGTCAGACTGGCCATCGGGACGGCGACCGCGCTCGCCGCGATCCACGAGGCGGACGTCGTCCACCGGGACTTCAAACCGGCCAACGTGCTGCTCGGCCCGGACGGTCCGAAGGTCATCGACTTCGGTGTCGCGAAGACGCTGGAGGCCACGTCCGCCACCCTGACCGGGGCCGTCGGCACGCCCGCGTACATGGCGCCGGAGCAGGTGGAGGGGGCCGCGGGCGGCGCCCCGCTGGACATGTTCGCCTGGGGCTGCACCATGGCGTTCGCCGCGAACGGCGTGCCGCCGTTCGGCGGCGCCTCGGTGCCCGCCATCATGCAGCGGATCCTGTACGGGGAGCCGGAGCTGGGCGCCCTGACCGGGGATCTGCGCGCGCTGGTCGCGTCCTGCCTGGCCAAGGATCCGGCGGGACGTCCGACCGCGATCCAGGTGCTGCAACGGCTCCTCGGCACCGGCCCGAAGGAGGACCTTCTCGCGGAGGGGACGACCGCCGCCGCCCTCCCGAACGCGGGCCCGCTTCCCGGACACGCGCCTCCGAACGGCATGCCACCGGCCGGCTGGGGGCCGGGGATGCCGGGCGGCACCGCTCCGGGCACCGCGCCGCCGACGGGCCCTTACCCGTGGAGTCCTCCTGCGCCCGGACGGGGACGGCCCCTGCTCATCGCCGGCGCGGCCGCCGCCGCCCTCGTGCTGCTGGCCGGCGGGGCGACCGCCGCGGTCCTCCTCAACAACGGCGACGACAAGGACAAGCCGGAGGGCGGCCGCACACCGCTGGCACAGTCGCCCTCGGCCCAGACGACGGGCCCGTCCAATACGACGATCCCGCCCAAGACGAAGTGTGACTACCCGGCCTCCACCATTGGGACGAGCAAGAACGTCGGGACGCCTCCCACCTCGCCCTCCGCGACGCTGCCCAGCGGTGCCACCATCAAGACCAACCTGGGCACTCTCGAACTGACGCTGGACACCGCCAAAGCCCCGTGCACCGTGAACTCTCTGAACTTCCTCGCGAGCAAGAAGTTCTACGACCGAACCTCATGCCATCGGCTCACCACGGACGCGAGCCTCAAGGTCCTCCAGTGCGGTGACCCGACCGGAGGCGGGTCGGGCGGCCCCGGCTACAAGTTCGCCAACGAGAACACGGCCGGGGCGAGCTACAAGCGCGGCACCGTGGCCATGGCCAACGCGGGGCCGAACACCAACGGCAGCCAGTTCTTCATCGTCTACGCGGACGCGAAGCTGCCGGCCGACTACCCGGTGCTCGGCCACGTCACGTCCGGCATGGAGATCGTCGACGAGGTGGCCAAGGGCGGAGCGGGCGACGACAACGGCCCCGGCGACGGCAAACCCAAGAAGCCCATCACCATCACCGAGTTCCGGACGGCAGCAGGCTGACCGACGCGACACGCCGCACCGGAGGGATGTGACGGGCGAGCAGGAAAACGGGATGCCGCGGGATGGGCGGAGGCGCCAAGGTGAGGGGATGCTGGTCGATCATTTCCCGCTGCTCGGGTTGCGGCTGACGACGCCGCGGCTGGAGTTGCGGCTGCCCTCGCCCGAGGAACTCGCCGCCCTCGCCGACGTCGCGGCCGACGGCGTCCACGATCCTGACACGATGCCGTTCGCGGTGCCGTGGACGGATCGTCCGCCCGCCGAAGTCGCGCGCGGAGTCGTCCAGCATCATTGGATGACGCGCGCGCAATGGACGCCGGACGACTGGGAGCTCGACCTCACCGTGCTCCACGGCGGCGAGGTCGTCGGCCAGCAGACGCTCAGGGGGCGGGACTTCGCCGTCCTGCGCCAGGTGAGCTCCGGCTCCTGGCTCGGACGCCGCCATCAGGGAAAGGGAATCGGCACCGAAATGAGAGCCGCCGTCCTGCACCTGGCCTTCGCCGGACTGAACGCGGACGAAGCCCTCTCCAGTGCGTTCACGGAAAGCCGCGCGTCGCAGGCGGTATCGCGCAAGCTCGGCTATCAGCCCAATGGCGTGTACCGTCACGTCGCCCGCGGAGCGATGACCGTCGAGCAGGCAATGCGGCTCACCCGGACGGATTGGGAACGCCAGCGGACCATCCCCGTCGCGATCGAGGGCCTTGCCCCTTGCCTTCTCATGTTCGGAGCAACCGAATGACCGAGGACGGATTCGAGGGTCTGGTCGCCGAGGCAAAGGCCGCGGACGTGTCCGGCTGGGATTTCTCCTGGCTGGAGGGCCGCGCCACCGAGCAACGTCCCTCCTGGGGATACCAGCGCCTGATGAGCGAGCGGCTCGCCCGGGCCCAGGCCGCGCTCGACATCCAGACCGGCGGCGGAGAAGTGCTCGCCGGGGCCGGCCGGTTCCCGCCGGCAATGGCGGCCACGGAATCCTGGCCGCCGAACATCGCGAAGGCCACCCGGCTGCTGCATCCGAGGGGCGCCGTCGTCGTCGCCGATCCCGACGAGCCGCCGCTGCCTTTCGCCGACGAGGCGTTCGACCTGGTCGTCAGCCGGCATCCCGCCACGGTCTGGTGGACGGAGATCGCCCGCGTCCTCGCCCCGGGCGGCACGTATTTCGCCCAGCACGTCGGCCCTGCGAGCGTCTTTGAACTGACCGAATACCTCCTGGGCCCGCAGCCCGAAGCCCGCGGCAAACGGCACCCGGACGTCGAAAGCGCCGACGCCGAAGCCGCGGGCCTGCACATTGCCGATCTGCGCCTCGAACGGCTCCGCATGGAGTTCGCCGACATCGGCGCGGTCGTCTACTTCCTGCGGAAGGTCATCTGGATCGTGCCCGGCTTCACCGTGGGCGCCTATCGCGACCGCCTCCGTGAACTGCACGAGCGGATCCAGCGGGACGGTCCTTTCGTCGCCCATTCGTCCCGCAGCTTGATAGAGGCCCGCAAACCGTCAGCGCGATGACGCGCGGTCCCGGTCCAGGCCGTTGAGAATGCCGGTGAGGCCGAGTTCGAAACGGTCGGTGAGGCCGGGGCGGCCCGTGAGCGTCCCGGCGGCGGCCACGACGTTCGGGTAGCGGTCCGCCGGCAGGCCGCCCAGGAATCGGCTGATCTCGGTGAGCCGCTCCGGGTTGTCCGGGCCCTTCCCGAACGCGGTCTCCTGCGCGGCGAAGCCGACGACGTAGAACATCAGCAGCAGGTACCCGTAGCCCGCGAGCCGGTCGTCGAAGCCCGCCCTCCGCAGCACGCCGATCACCCGTTCGGCGAGCGCGAGCCCGTTCGGGCCGAACGGGGTCCGGCCCGGCATCAGCCGCGCCACGTCCGGGTGGGCTAGCAGGACGCGGCGGAGCGCGAGCCCGAGGTCGCGCAGCCGCTCGTCCCACGGGCCGTCGTCGCCGTCCGGGAGCGGCACGGTGCCGAGGACGTCGTCGACCAGCAGGTCGAAAAGCTCATCCTTGCTGCGGACATGCCAGTAGAGCGACGGCGACTTGATCTGCAGCGCGGCGGCGAGCCTGCGCATGCTGAACGCGTCGGCGCCGTCCGTCCGCAGCAGGTCGAGAGCGGCGCGCGCGATCCGCGCCCGGTCGAGCCGGGCCGGGCCCGGGTCGTCGGGGAGGCCGAGTGGCATGCCGCCAATCTAGCAGTGCAAGGGATTCCCTAGCAATGTTAGTCTCCCCCTAACATCGCTAGGGAGGTTCCATGGAGATCCGGGCCGAGGGGACGAGGGCGGGGTGGTGGCCGCTGGCGGCGATCGTCCTGGCCGTCTTCATGCTCATGCTGGACGCGACCATCACCACGGTCGCCCTGCCCGGCATAGGCCGTGACCTGGGCGCCGACCTGGACGATCTCCAGTGGGTCCTGAACGGCTACACACTGGCGATGGCCGCGTTCCAGCTCACCGCCGGGTCACTCGCCGACCGGCTCGGGCGGCGCCGCGTCTTCGTGGCCGGCGTCGCCGTCTTCGCCGCCGCGTCCCTGGCCTGCGGGCTGGCCACGCGACCGGACGTCCTGATCGGCGCGCGCGTGATTCAGGGGCTGGCAGGTGCGTCGATGTTCGCGACCACGCTCGCGCTGATCGCCCAGTCCTACGCGGGACGCGACCGGGGCATCGCGTTCGGCGTGCGCGGGACCGCCGCCGGCGTCGCCGTCGTCCTCGGGCCACTGGCCGGCGGCGCCCTGGTCTCCGGTCCCGGCTGGCGCTGGATTTTCCTGGTCAACCTGCCCGTGGCCGCGGTCGCCCTGGCCATCGCCTGGCGCGTGCTGCCCCGGGGAGAGCACCTCGACCGGGGGCGGCGGCTGGACGTCCCCGGCCCCGTCATCCTGGCGGTCACGCTCTTCTTGCTGGTCCTGGCACTGCTGCGCGGCGGCGGCTACGGCTGGGGCAGCGCCCGGACGGTGCTGCTCTTCGCGGGTGCGGCGTGCGGTCTCGCCGTCTTCGTGCTCGTCCAGCACGTCCGGGACGACCCGATGCTGGAGCTGTCGCTGTTCCGCCGGCCCGCCTTCACCGGGACGCAGATCGGGTCGTTCACCGTCCAGGCGAGCGTCTTCGCGCTGCTGGTCTACCTGTCGTTCCACTTCCAGAACCAGCTGGGCTATTCGGCGATGCGCGCCGGGCTGGCGTTCCTGCCGCTGGTCGTCCCGATCCTGCTGACCGGGCCGGTGGCGGGCGCGGTGATGGACCGGCTGCCCCGGGGCCGGCTGGTCGCCGGCGCGCTGGCCGCACTGGCGGCGGGGATCGCGCTGATGCACGGCGGCGGGTGGTGGCACCTGGCCCCGGGCATGATCGTCGCGGGGCTGGCGTGCGGGGTCGTCCTGCCGGTGCTCGGCGGGCTGGCGGTCGACGTGCCCGACCAGCGCCGGCTCGGCATGGCCTCCGGCGTCAACAACACCGTCCTGCAGATCGGCTTCACCGTCGGCGTCGCCGGCTACGGAGCCGCCCTCGGGACGTCCGGCCTCGACTCGCTGTTCGTCATCGGCACGGTGACCGCGCTGCTCGGCGCCGTACTCACCGCACTGCTCATCCGAGACCGTCCGGGCGCCCTTTGAACCCGCCATTACTGGCCGAATCCGGCCTCGGCGAGCGATCGCCGCTCGGTCATAATCGGGACAATTGACAAACACATAAGGCCGGTGACCCATGAGCAGATGGCGGTCTGGACGGTGGCGCATCGCGGCCTGTCTCGTGGTCGCCGCGGCCTTGGCAGGCGGCGTCACCGTATGGGTTCAGCGGGACGGTGAGCCGACGCCGGCTCCGGTGGTGACCGCGGGCAAGATCGAGGTCAACTACTTCGTCTCGGGCGACTCCCATGACGCCGATCTCGAATACCGCACGGGCAACGGGACGGAACGGCATGACGCCACCCGTCTTCCGTTCCGGACGGAGCTGTGGTTCGAGAAGGGAGCGGCCTTATCGCTTCGCGCCCAGGGGACCGGAACGGTCATGTGCACCGTCACCGTCAATGACGAGGTCGTCGCGCAGGTGTCGGGCGGCAAGGACGGCGTCGCACTCTGCACCGGCCAGGCCGGAGTCACGAAGGCGCTGGCGGGGGCCGTGCTCCCGCCGGGCGGACCAGAACTGCGCGATGGAGAGGTGCGGCTCCGCACGGTCGTGCCGATCCAGCGTTTCCCGGGCCGCGCTTCGCCCACGGACGGACGCGTCACCGACAAGGAAGCGCACCTCTCCTATGCCGAACTGGGCGGGGTGTGGAAGGCCAGTCGCCGCGCGAATCCGGAGGTAGAAGGCTTCAATCGCACGCAGGGTTTCCCCGTCGAGTCGGCCTGGGACGCCGTCATCGCGTCCGGCGTCGCGGGCAGTGGGCTCATGAAGGCGTACAAGGGGGACGACCGGCTGCGAGCGCTGGTTTCGGCGGCCCTGGACGAACGTCAGAGCTTCGATTTCCAGGGCAGCGCGATCGGGCGCGATGTCGCCTCGCAGTCCCTCAAGATATCCGGGCATCCGGGCTGGGTGATGGCGCGCGAACTGCGCTATACGAAGGACGGCGAAGACCGGATGACCCTGCTCGTCTTCGTCGCCGTGGACACGGGGAACCCGCGTCCGTCGTTCATTCTGATGTCCATCCCCGAGCCGGAGAAGAGGCACTGGCCGGACATCAACACGGTGATCGACTCGATTCGCGTCGACTGACGGCCCGCAAGGCTGCTCCCATACACTGATCGCGGTTGGGACCATTTTCGGAAGGCGGCGGGATGGCGGATTCCGGGGAAGCATCGGCCATGCCCGGTGTGGACGCGTCCACGCCGAGCGTGGCCCGGATGTACGACTATTTTCTGGGCGGCAAGGACAACTACGCCGCCGACCGCGCCGCGGCCGAGGCGGTGGTGCGGGCGCTGCCCACGGTCGAGGGCGTCGCCCGGGCGAACCGGGCGTTCCTGCAGCGGGCCGTCCGCCACGTCGCCGGGTGCGGCATCGACCAGTTCATCGACATCGGGGCGGGCCTGCCCACCCAGGGCAACGTGCACGAGATCGCGCGGGCGGAGCGGCCCGGCGCCCGCGTCGTCTACGTCGACAACGACCCGACGGTCATCGTGCACGCGCGGGCGCTGGTCGCCACCGACGACCGGATCGGGATCGTGCGCGCCGACGTGCGCGACCCGGGCAAGGTGCTGGACGATCCGGAGGTGCACCGCCTGATCGACTTCCGGCGCCCGGTCTGCGTGCTGTTCGTCGCCATCCTGCACTTCCTCCCGGACGAGGAGGACCCGGCCGCCCTCGTCCGGCGGTTCACCGGCGCGCTGCCGGACGGGAGCCACGTCATCCTTTCGCACGCGGCCGCGGAGGAACTGCGCAACCAGGCGGTCGGCGACACCTACCGGTCGCGGTCGGCGAGCGCGTCGCTGGTGGCCCGGACCCGCGAGGAGGTGGCCGCCCTCCTGGACGGCCTCACCATTCTCGACCCGGGCGTCGTCCCCCTGCACGAATGGCGGCCCCGCGGAGGCGAATACGTCACCGGCGCCGGCTGGACGGCCGTAGCCCGCAAGGAGAGCGTCAGCGGGTGAGGGTCGCCTCGATGCCGTAATGGTCGGACAGGACGGCCGGGCGCCCGTCCGGGAGCCGGATCTCCTCCTTGAAGACTACCCGGGTCGCCGCTTCCACCCCTGGTCGGACGAGGAGCTGGTCTATGGCGCCGATGTCCGCGTAGTCGGGACGGTAAGTGGGTTCCGTGTCACCCTTCAACGCATCCTGCAGGCCGGTGGCGGACACGAACTCCTGGAAGTAGGAGGAATCGCGGGGGACATTGAAGTCGCCCATGACCACCATGGCTTCCGACTGAGGAATCCGGTTGATGGCGGCCTCCAGCTGGCGCAGTTCTGATTGCTCGACTTTGGTGTAGGCATTGGACGCGGACCAGTCCATGTCCATGTTCGCCGAAAGGTGCGTGTTCACCACGGTCAGGAATCCGCCGGGCGCACGCAGGCGGGTGAAGAGGGCACCTTTGCGCAGCAGCCATTCGGGGCGGACGGGCGGGCCGATGGCGTAGGTCAGGAAGTGCGTGCGCGTGATCGGCCACCGCGACAGCGTGACCAGGCCGCCGCGGACGAGCGGCGGCGCCATGGCGTGCGCGACGTGGGGGTAGGACCTCGCCGCGCGCCGGAACCGGGCCAGGATGAGGGGCGATATGACCTCTTGAAGGCAGACCACGTCGTAGCCGGACCGTTCGACGAGATCGGCCAGTGCGCCCGTCCGAGCACGCGCCTGCCCCCGGAACAGCGTGTTGAAGGTAAGGACGCGAGCCCTCATCACCGGGCCTCCTCTTCCGATTTTGCCGGTATCCGCCTGAAATGTCCTTGATGGCGCTGGTAAAACTAGCCGGTCGGCGCAGTGGACTATCCCGTTCGCGTTGAAGCGGCGTGCGGGGTGGTCCATCATTGGAACCTCGCCTGCCGCCCGCCCATCCCCTTGCCCGCCGACTCAGGGAGACGAGAGTTCCGCCGATGACCTTCTTCCCCCTCAAAGGCGAACACCCCTGCTCAATGCCCGACTGTAACCGGCTCTCGTGTTTCCATGTGCGGCTGGAGGCCGGCGACGACCGCACGGACACGGACGCGGACACGGACGCGGACACGGGCGCGGATTCCTGCGGCGCCCACCTCGCCGAAGTCGTGCAGAAATCGGCGCGCCGGGCCCGCGAGCAGCGGCGGCGTCCCGCACAGGTCGTCGTGTACGCGGCGGCCGGCGGCAGGCAGGTCCACCCGGGAGGATTCGGCCGGCTCCCGCTCGGTGCCATCCCGGTGTGAACCTGACTGCTTTCGGCCATTGCCCACCGTTCGGCGGCTTCCGATACTGGGCGGGCAATGCCGAACGCGGCCGGACGAAAAGGGGTCGGCATGGGATTCCAGCTTGGCTTGTTCTCCCCCAACACCGAATCGGGACTCGCGATCACGACCGCTCCGGAAAGATGGCACGCGACCTGGGACAACAATCTCCGGCTCGCCCGGATCGCCGACGAGGCCGGCATCGACTTCCTCCTCCCGGTCGCCCGCTGGACCGACTGGGGGCCGGACACCGACTTCCACAAGAGCGCCCTCGACCCGCTCGTCTGGGCGTCCGGACTATTGGCCAGCACGAGCCGGCTGCGCGTGTTCAGTACCGTCCACACCGCGTTCCACCACCCGGTCGTCGCGGCCAAGCAGCTCGCGACCGCCGACCACCTCAGCAAGGGGCGGGTCGGGCTGAACATCGTCGCCGGCTGGCACGCTCCCGAATACGAGATGTTCGGCCTCACGCTGCCCAACGACCACGACACGCGGTACGCGCTCGCGCAGGAATGGTGGGACGTCGTCAAGCGCATCTGGTCCACCGACGAGCCGTTCGACCACGACGGGCGGTTCTTCCAGCTCCAGCACGTCGTGGGCAGGCCCAAGCCCTACAACGGGCACAGCCTGCCCGTCATCAACGCCGGATCGTCCACTCAGGGGCGCTCGTTCGCCGCGCGCAACGCCGACCGCGCGTTCACCGTGGCGGCCGGACCCGAGGACGGCGCGGAGATCGTGAAGGCCATCCGCGCCGAGGCCGCGTCCTACGGCCGGACGGTCGGCGTCTTCACGCTCGGCCACGTCGTGTGCCGCCCGACCAAGGACGAGGCGGAGGAGTTCCTGCACTACTACGCCGACGAGCACGCCGACTGGCCCGCCGTCGACGAGGTGATGCGGCTGCAAGGGCTGCACGCGCAGTCGTTCACGCCGGAGATGCTCCAGGTGTTCCGCGACAGGTTCGCGGCGGGGCACGGCAGCTGCCCGATCATCGGCGACCCCGACGACGTGGCGGACGGCCTCGCCGAGTTCGCGCGTGCGGGATTTGACGGTATCGCTCTGTCGTTCCTCAATTACGCTGATGAACTGGGCTACTTCGCAGCCGAGGTCATGCCGCGGTTGCGCGCCCGGGGTGTTCTGTCCACCGACCGCCAGGAGACGGGTCCGCCCATAGGAACATGACTTCTCTCGATGCGTCGCCGCCCCTGTCCGCCTACCAGCGGGTCGTCAGCACGGACATCGACGTCCTGCACGACAAGGTCGAACCGTTCGCCGTGGGCCACGACCTCCAGGTACTGGAGCCGGACGTCCCGCTGGACGGTCAGGTCAACGCCCTCGGCTTGGGCGCGGTCAACCTGGTCTGGGTGCGGTACGGGGGCGGCGGGGTCATCGTGGACACGCCTCCGACGGAGGGTCATTTCGCCATGTGCGCCCCCATCGCGCCCATGGGCGTGGAGTACCGGGTCACGAAGAGGCGTGAGACCGCCGGGGGCAACCTTGTCCTGTCCCATGACGAGGCGATGCGGATGACGCCGCATCCGACGCTGGGCTGTCTGGTCATCGCCACGAGCACGGGACGGCTGGCCGACCATCTCGCCGTCCACCTCGGGCGCGACTACACCACGCCGCTGCGTTTCCACAGGATCGACGGGCCGGCCATAACGCCGCCCTCCATCGTCGAACGCACCTGGCGGTACGTGTGCGACGTCCTGGACGCCGCGACCGCGCAAGGCGGGCTGCACCCGCTGGCGGCGCGCAGTCTGGAGGAGGCTCTGCTCACCGCGATCCTCCTGGGTCTGCCCCACACCGGCATGGAATGCCTGGCGGAGGTCCCTGAGAAGGTGCCTCACCACTTGGCCGGGGCCATCCGGGGGTGGGTCGAGACAAACCACCACCGTCCGATCGGCGTCACGGACATCGCGGCGGCCGTGGGCCTAGGCGTCCGGCAGCTCCAGGTCATCTGCCAAGAGCAGTGGGGCGTCACGCCCACGCAGCTCTTGCGCGGCGTAAGGCTCGACCACGCCCGTGCTGCACTCACCGTGGCCCAGCCAGGGCCGCGGACGGTCACGGACATCGCGAGGGCCGCCGGATATCTCCACATGAGCCGTTTCGCCGCCCACTACCGGCAGCGCTTCGGGGAGACGCCCAGGCAGACCCTGAAGCGAAGCTGAGTCAGCCGTGGAGGCGTTCTGTGTCCGCCCGGACGCGATCTCCTGCCTGGCGTCCGATGCGTGCGAGCGCCCTGTTCGCGGTGGGTGAGACACGAGAGAGCGCACGGCCGAGACGTGCTTCGGCAGCGACCGCCACCAGGGGCGTGTCCTGCCGGACGGCTCGCAGAATTGCCCGAGCGACCTTCTCCGGCGGGAACCCACGGCGCTCTATGGCGCGGCCCATGCGTTCACGCAGCTCGGTGTCCACGCTGGGCGGCAGGCCCACGAAACGGGTTCGTCCGGTGATGGGCGTGTCGATGGCACCGGGGCAGATGGCCGAGACACCGATCCCGTAGCGGTCGAGGTCGAGACGCAGGCATTCGGTCATCTGCAGTACGGCGGCCTTGGTGGCGCCGTAGGCGGGCAGCTCCGGACTCGGCAGATAGGCGGCCATCGACGAGATGTTCACGATGTGGCCCCACTCGCCGCGTTCCACCATCTGGCGGCCGAACAGGCGGGAGCCGCGGTACATGCCGTCCACGTTGATGGCGCGGATGCGCGCCCACTCCTGCTCGGACGTGTCGAGCAGCGAGCCCGCTATGGCAATGCCCGCGTTGTTCACCACGACATCGGGGACGCCGAACGTCTCCCTGACGTAGTCGGCGAACTGTTCCATCGCCTCTGCGTCGGCTACGTCGACCCCGTAGATGTGGGCTTCGCCGCCGGCCACGTCTATCTCTTCCGCAGTGCGCTTGGCGGCGCCCTCGTCTATATCCGCGACGATTACACGGGCCCCTTCGGCGGCGAAGGCTTGGGCGGTTGCGCGTCCGATGCCACTGCCCGCCCCAGTGACGACGACGAGATCGCCTCCGAACTCCTTGCCGGGTTGTCCTGCCGCGCGCGCGTGGGCAAGCTCAGGCGTCTCTGGGCCGCCGTCAATGTGCTCTACGAACTCGGTGACCCAGCGGGCGATGAGGTCAGGGTGGCTACGCGCTACCCAATGCCCGGCCGGTGCCCGCCTTACATACAGGCGCGGGACGGGCCCACGCGCGGACAGCAGGAGCGACTGCGACCCGTAGCGGTCCTTGACGGGGACGATGAGCTGTACGGGCACGTCCGTCCGCCCATCACCGGCCGTGCCGGAACCGCGCCCCATGTTCGCGCGGTAGAGGCCGAGGCCGTTGCGGGCGTCCGCGCGAAGCGTGCCCGCCGGGTGGCCGGAGCGCGGCTCGGCGCCCTCGCGCATCCGCATCGCGCGGCCGAACCCGGCGGCGAGCACCCGGGCCGCGACCTCCCCGACCCGCGGCGCCATCAGCACCGGCATGTAGACGCTGCGGCGCGCCTGCCCGAGCACCTCCGCGACGCCCCGCGGCCCGGACCGGACGGCCTCCCGCGCCCAGCGGGCCATGTGCCGCCGGTCCGGCCCCGAGATCGACGTGAACGAGGCGATGCGGCCGCGCAGCCGCTGCCCGATGACGGCCTCCCAGCCCTGCACCGAGCCCCAGTCGTGCCCCACCAGGTGGACGGGGCCGCCGCCGGCCACCCCGTCCAGGACGGCCAGCAGGTCCCCCATCAGCGCGTCCAGCCCGTAGTCCAGCGGGTCGGACGGGCTGCCGGACGCCCCGGCGCCCCGCACGTCGTAGGCGACGACGCGGAACCGTCCGGCGAGCCGCTCGGCCACCTCGTCCCACATGGCGCTCGTGTCCGGATAGCCGTGCACGAGGACGACCGTCGGCCGGCCGTCCGCACCGCGCACCCGCACCGCCAGCTCGATCTCGCCCGACCTCACCCGCTGGTCCCGCATCAGCCCGCCTGCCCGTCGGTAGGAGCCCGTTTCCCGTGAAACTACGCCCCTGAGGCGGACTGTCCAGCCCGCGCTACCGGACGGGCTGGCGCAGGATCGTGTGCATCTTCGCCGAGTCGGTCTCGCTCGGATCGGACAGGTAGATCTCGTGGTGCAGGCCGAAGTGCGCGACGCCTTCGGCCTCCATCAGCGCGTCCATCCGGGCGAGGGACGCCGGCTCGTCCGAGTACGCCCCGTGGTGCATCACCTGCACGCACAGGCCGTCGGTGTAGGTCGCGTGCTGGACGCGTGCGGCCGCGGGCACCTTGACGAGGACCTCCGCGCGGGCCCGGTCGATCGACGCCGTCTCGTCCGGGAGGCGCAGGAACAGGTGCCACCGCCACTCGTCGCGCGGCACGTCGAGCGGCGGGCGCTCGTCCTCGACCCACCAGCGTCCCTCCAGCGGCACCATGGGCGCCCCCAGCGCGCCCATGACCGCGTACAACGCGCCGACGCTCTCGATGTACGCGGCACCTCCCGGCGCGCCCCGTCCGGACACGGCCAGGCCGGACACGGCCCCGTGCTCCACCAGCTCCGGCTCGTCCGCCGCCTCGTACCACTCGCTCATTGCGGATCCTCCACTGCGATCATCACCCGGGTCTCCAGGTGTTCGGGCGGCGTGGTCGCGGGGTCGTTGAGGTACACCTCGCGGACCGGCCCGGCGGGCGTGTGCCCGTAGTCGCCGAACCATGCGAGCACGCCATGGACCGTGAGCGAGATCTCCTCATAAGGGCCGGTATGGACGGCCGCGGCGAACGCACCGCCCGGCAGGACGTCGTCGCCGTCCGCCGCCTGGACGGTCACGCGCACGTCGAACTCGTCCGCCATGTCCAGCGGGAACAGCCCGACCATCAGGCCGTCGGGCGACATCCGGGGCAGCAGCCGGGCCACGCACGCCGACGTCGCCTCCGCGATCGTCGTCGGCGTCGCCGGGCCACGCTCGGCGAAGACCCGCCGCGCGGGCTCCCGGACGACCGACACCTCGGTCTCCGGCAGTCCCTCGGCGACCACGCGGTCCAGGATCCGCAGGGCGCGCCGCCGCCGGTCGACGTCGGCCTCGATCCGGTCCCGCGCCTCCCGCAGCGCACCGCCGTCCCCGGACAGGACGCGCGCGACGCTCGGCAGCGGGACGTCCATCGCCCGCAGCAGGCCGACCAGCAGCGCGTCCCGCGCCTGGGCGGGCCGGTAGTACCGGTACCCGGACGCCGGGTCGATCCACGCCGGGACGAGAAGCCCCAGGTCGTCGTAGTGCCGAAGCTGCTTGACGCTCAGCCGGCACAGCCGGGCGAACCGTCCGATCGGCAGGAGATCGTTGCTCACGGGCCCCACCCTGCGCCCTCCCACAGGGGGAGAGTCCAGCTCAGGACGAACGGGCGCTGAGACCGGTGCACGAACGCAGCCCGTTCCACCGCTTGAGCTCGGCCTTCGCCGCGGCGCCCTTCATCGGGATCGGAAGGCCACCGCTGATCAGCGCGGGATTCCACTTGTCCTTGGTGACCTTGCCGTTCTCCAGCTTCAGCCACAGGACACCCGACTTCGCCGTCTGACCGCTCGCGGAGTAGAACACGAAGTTGCCCATGCCGTAGTGGACATAGGAACCGTTCATGTAGCCGCCGCCCAGCGGGATGTGGGCGTGCCCACCGACCACGACATCGGCACCCGCCGCGACGAGCGCCTTGGCGAGCTCCTGCTGACGTGGAAGCGGGCACGCCTTCAGCTCGGCTCCCCAGTGCAGGTGCACGATGACGACGTCCGAGCCTTGGCGCGCCTCCTTCACCGCCTGCACCATCCTCGGGACGTCCTTGGCCGACGCAAGACCGCCCTTGGCGTCGGTGGCCGTCCATGCCTGGATCAGGTTGTCGTCCAGCACCTGTGTGGCACCGATGATGGCGACCTTGTTGCCCTTCACCGTGACGCGATACGGCTTGTAGGCGGCATCAGCGTTCTTGCCGATGCCGACGACGGGGAACCCAGTGGTCTTGATGGTGGCCAGAGTGTCGCGTAGGCCGCCCTCCATGTAGTCCATGCCGTGGTTGTTCGCCATGGACACGACGTCCACCCCCGCGGCCTTCAGCGCCTTGAACGCGGACGGCGGCGCACGGAAGGTGAACTCCTTGCCGGGCGCGGGCGTACCACCCGTCGTGATGGCCGTCTCCAGGTTGAGCATGGTGAGGTCGGCCTTGCGCAGCTGCTTGGCGACCGGCCCGAGTGCCGTGGACGGGTGAGCGAGACGGCCGCGCAACTGGCCCTCGAAGTGCGTGTCGCCACCGAACGCGATCAGGATCGGCTCCTTGGCGGGCGGCGCCGGCTTCCCCCCGCCGGTCCCGCCGGACGGCGTGGACGGCGGCGGCGTCGCGCCCTTCGCCTCGGAGTCCCCTGAACCGCCGCACGCCGCGGCCGCCAGCGCCACCCCGGCCACGACCGCGACCGTCTTCCCCCGCATCCCCATCGCCCAGCCTCCGTCCGGCCCACCTGGACCTCTGCGTCGGGACGGCCAAGCATGCCACGCCTACCAAGCGGCAGTCGTGCATCGGGGGACGCTTGACACCGAACTTCCCGAAGGCATGGATCTGAGCGTGAACTTCTCCGAGTTGGAGAATGTCTGAGCTCAGGAGCGCTCTGACTGGTCCTCCTGGCCGTTGCGCTTGAGGCCGACGGTGAGTTCGAAGGGGCCGTCCGGCTGGGCTAGTTCTGGCGAGTCGGACGGTTCCGGCTTGGTCGTGGCCTTCTTGAAGGCGGTCTTGGCTTCGTCCATGGTGCCGCCGAAGGCTTGGCTGACCGCCTGTAGGGCGGTGGTGACCTCGCTCGGGATGACCCAGAAGGTGCTGCCCTGGCCCTCCGCCAGTTTCGGGAGGGTCTGGAGGTACTGGTAGGCGAGGAGCTTCGGGTCGGGGTCGGCGTCGTGGATGGCGCCGAAGACCTGCGCGATCGCCTTGGACTGGCCCTCGGCCTCCAGGATGGCGGCGCGCTTGCCGCCCTCCGCCTTCAGGATCGCGGACTGCTTCTGGCCCTCCGCGGTGAGGATCGCCGACTGGCGGGCGCCCTCGGCGGTCAGGATCGCGGCGCGCTTCTCCCGCTCGGCCCGCATCTGCTTCTCCATCGCGTCCTTGATGGAGGGCGGCGGCTCGATCGCCTTGATCTCCACCCGGGTGACGCGGATGCCCCATTTGCCGGACGCGTCGTCCAGCACGCCGCGCAGCGCCGTGTTGATCCGGTCGCGGGACGTGAGGCTGGCCTCCAGGTCGAGGGTGCCGATGACGTTGCGGAGGGTCGTCGCGGTGAGCTGCTCGATCGCCTTGATGTAGTTGACGATCTCGTAGTCGGCGGCGCGCGGGTCGGTGACCTGGAAGAACAGCACGGTGTCGATGTGGACGACGACGTTGTCCTCGGTGATGACGGGCTGCGCCTTGAACGCCACCACCTGCTCGCGCAGGTCGAGCAGGGACTTCACCCGGTCGACGAACGGGACGACGAAGCTGATGCCGGGTTCGAGGGTGCGGTGGTAGCGGCCGAGGCGCTCGACGTTGCGGGCCCGCGCCTGCGGAATGATCCACACCGCCCGCATCACCGCCGTGGCCAGGACGACCACTCCGGCGAGCACGACGATCAGCAGGGCGATGGCGATGTCGGTCATGGTGGCTCCTCATCCGTTCCGGACGAGACCGGATAGAGCAGGGCGGTGGCCCCTTCGATGGCGAGGACGTCGGCGGTGGCCCCGGCCGGGATGACGAGGTCGGGGTCGTAGGGGCGGGCCGTCCACTCCTCGCCGCCGATCTGGGCGCGGCCGCCGCGGCGGGTCACCTCGGTGAGGGTGTACGCCTCGCGGCCGACCAGCGCGGCCGTCCCGGAGCGCAGCGGCGGCGGCTGCCTGATGTGGCGGGTCGCGATCGGGCGGACGACGGCGATGCCGGCGATCGAGCCGACCCCGAACACGGCGGCCTGGACGGCGAAGGGCAGGCCCAGCGCCCCGGTCAGGCCGGCGGCCAGGGCGGCGACGGCGAGGATGCCCAGGGCGAAGGTGAGCGTGAGCAGCTCGGCGATGCCAAGCAGCGCGGCGACGAGCAACCAGGCGACCCACGGCTCCATAGCAGCTCCCTAGTGGCTGCCGAAAGTCCTCCCTCCCAAAGTAACTCCGAAATCGCCGTGACGGCCATGCCCCGCCATGGCGCCGTCTGGACGGACCGGCCATCATGGAAACGGTCCCGTTCACACAAGGAGTGTCCCGATGGGCGACCGCACGGCCTTCCGTACCTGTCCGCTCTGCGAAGCCCTGTGCGGGCTCGAACTCACGCTGGACGACGCGGGCGCGGTGACGCGTGTCCGCGGCGACGAGAAGGACCCGTTCAGCAAAGGCTTCATCTGCCCCAAGGGGGCGACGCTGGGAAGCCTCGACGGGGACCCCGACCGGCTGGCGGAGCCGCTGGTCAAGGGTGCGACGGCCGGCTGGGAGGAGGCGTTCGACGCGGTCAAGCGGGGCTTGGCCGACGTCATCGCGCGGCACGGGCGGGACGCCGTCGCCGTCTACATCGGCAACCCGACCGCCCACTCGATCGCCGGCCCGCTGTACGCCGGCGCGATCGTGAAGGCGCTCGGCACGCGCAACCTGTTCACGGCCAGCACCGCCGACCAGATGCCGAAGCACGTCGCGTGCGGGCACATGTTCGGCGATCCCCTGGCGATTCCGGTGCCCGACCTCGACCGCACCGGACATCTGCTCATGCTGGGCGCGAATCCGCTGGAGTCGAACGGGAGCCTGGCGTCCGCGCCCGATTTCCCCGGACGGCTCAAGGCGATCCGGGCGCGCGGCGGCAAGGTCACGGTCGTCGACCCGCGGCGGACGCGGACGGCCGCCCTCGCCGACGAGCACCTGTTCATCCGTCCCGGGACGGACGCGTTCTTCCTCATGGCGCTCGTCCACACCCTGTTCGCCGAGGACCTCGTCGCGTCCGCCGAGCACCTGGCCGGGCGCGTCAACGGGCTGGACGACCTGCGCGCCCTCGCCGTCGACTTCGCCCCCGAGCGGGTCGCGACGCTCACCGGCATCCCCGCCGGGACGATCCGGCGGACCGCGCGCGAACTGGCCGCCGCCGAGCGCGCCGCCGTCTACGGCCGCATCGGGACGTGCACGCAGGCGTACGGGACGCTGAACAGCTGGCTCGTGGACGTCCTGAACGTCCTCACCGGGAACCTCGACCGTCCGGGCGGCGCGATGTTCCCGCGTCCCGCGCACGCGCCCGTGTACCGCCGCAAGAAGCCGTTCACGACGGGACGGTGGCGCAGCCGCGTCCGCGGGCTGCCCGAGGTCAACGGCGAACTGCCGGTCGCGACGCTCGCGGACGAGCTCGAGACGGAGGGCGAGGGCCAGGTCAAGGCGCTGATCACGATCGGCGGGAACCCGGCGCTGTCCGCCCCGAACGCGGCCCGGCTCGACCGCGCGCTCGACGGCCTGGAGTTCATGGTGAGCATCGACCCTTACCTGAACGAGACGACCCGGCACGCCGACGTGATCATGCCGCCGCCGCGCCCGGCGCAGACGCCGCACTACGACATCGCGCTGACCGGCCTCGCCGTCCGCGACTACGCGCGCTACTCGCCGCCCGTCGTCCCACTGCCGGACGGACGTCCCAGCGAGGCCGCCCTGCTGGCCCGGCTCGCCATGATCGCCTCCGGCGCCGACGGCGACCCGGCCGCGCTGGACGAAATGATCATCAAGTCGACGCTCGCCAAGGCCGTCACGGTCGAGGGTTCCCCGGTGCACGGCCGCGAACCGGACGAACTACGCAAGATGCTCGACCACGGCACCCTGACCGAGCAGCGGCTCGACATGATGCTGCGCCTCGGCCCCTACGGCGACGGCTTCGGCGCCGACCCCGCCGGCCTCACCCTCACCCGGCTGCGCACCGGGCACCCGCACGGCCTCGACCTCGGCGCCCTCAAGCCGCGCCTCGACGAGGTCCTGTGCACCACCTCGGGCCGGGTGGAGCTGTGCCCGTCCACGTTCGCCGCCGACGTCGACCGCCTGCACTCCGCCCTGCGCGACCCCGAGACCAGCGAAACAGTGCTGATCGGACGACGCCACCTGCGCTCCAACAACAGCTGGCTGCACAACGTCCCCGAACTGGTGCGCGGCTCCAACACCTGCACCCTCCAGCTCAATCCCGCCGACGCCGACCGCCTCGGCATCGCCGCCGGAGACCCCGTCCGCGTCACGTCCCGGACGGGCACCATCGAGGCCGTCGCCGAACCCACCGACACGATCATGGCCGGCGTGGTCAGCCTGCCGCACGGCTGGGGCCACGACCGGCCCGGAACCCGCACCGGGACCGCCAGCCGGCACGCCGGAGTGAACGTCAACGCCGTCACCGACGAAAGGGAGATCGACCCCCTTTCCGGCAACGCCGTCTTCAACGGCGTCCCCGTCACCCTGGAGGCCGCGCGCTGACCCCGTTGTTTATCCCTCCCGGCGCCAGGTACGTATGACTGGCCGCAAGAGAACGCGGAAGACTAGTGTCGCAACAGGCGTCTCAGCACATTCGCGGAGGAGGGACATGAACCGACGGGTCAACATATTCCGGCGCGGGTCCCACCCCCAGGCGTCCGCGCGGCTGGCCGACGCCACCGAGGGCCTGGAGCACGTCCGCGGCTTCGACCGCACCATCCGGGTGCTGTCCACGGCCGTACGGCGGACGCTGCGCCCCGGCCCCCTGAAGGACGCCCTGCACGGCGTC
>NZ_SMKY01000073.1 GCF_004349235.1 Actinomadura darangshiensis
CCACCCGCCCTCTCGCCGCCGGAGGTCTGCCCGCATGCCCGCCGAACCCGACGAACCGGAGACGCTCGCCGCCGAGCGCGCCCACCTGGCCGAGTCCCGCACCGCGCTGCGCCGGATGCGCGAGCACGCGGAGGGACTGTCCGCGGACGTTGCCGCCGACTGGGTGTCAAAGCAGTTCCTGGAGTCGCTGCTCGACCAGCGGATCGCGGCGCTCGCCGACCACCCGGACACGCCGCTGTTCTTCGGGCGCATGGACCGGGACGGCGGCGCCGGCGATGGTGCCGATCTGCCCGCCGTCATGTACGTGGGGCGGCGGCACGTCCATGACGGCGACGAAGGCAGGCCGCTCGTCCTGGACTGGCGCGCCCCCGTCTCCCGGGCGTTCTACCAGGCCGGGCCCGCCGATCCCATGGGCTGGCGGCTGCGGCGCCGCTTCGGGTTCCAGGCGGGCGAACTGACCGCGTTCGAGGACGAGCCCCTGGACGGCGGCGAGATCGGCCCGTCCCGCATCCTCACCGAGGAGATCGAGCGCCCCCGCACCGGGCCGATGCGCGACATCGTCGCCACCATCCAGCCGGAGCAGGACGTGATCGTCCGCGCCGACCTGCCCCGCAGCGTGTGCGTGCAGGGCGCCCCGGGCACCGGCAAGACCGCCGTCGGGCTGCACCGCGCCGCCTACCTGCTGTTCACGCACCGGGAGCGGCTGTCGCGGTCCGGCGTCCTCATCGTCGGGCCGAACCGGGCGTTCCTCGCCTACATCTCGGCGGTGCTGCCCGCCCTCGGCGAGGTCAGGGTCGAGCAGGCCACGATCGACGACCTGCTCGGCGAGCCGCTGGGGGCGGAGCCCCCGGCCGTGTCCGCCGCCAAGGGCGACGCGCGGATGGCGGACGTGCTCCGCAAGGCGCTCTGGCTGCACGTCCGCAAACCGGAGCAGGGCCTCGTCGTGACCCGGGGCGCCGCCCGCTACCGGCTCGCCGACCACGAGGTCCGCGAGATCGCCGCCGCGCTGCGCGGGACGACCCGGTACGGCAGCGGCCGGGCCGCGTTCGCGCAGCGCCTCGCCCACCAGATCCTCGTCCGGATGGAGCGGCGCGGCGAGGCACCCGACGACCGCGTCCAGGACCAGGTCGCGCGGAGCAGGCCGGTCAAGGAGGTCCTCGACGCGGTGTGGCCGAAGGTGACCGCCGAGCAGGTGCTGCACCGGCTGCTCTCGGACGCCGACTTCCTGCGGAAGGCGTCCAAGGGCGCCCTTGACGAGGACGAGCAGGCCGCGATCCGGTGGGCCAGGCCGGCCCGCTCCCACCGGTCCGCGAAATGGACCGCCGCCGACCGGGCGCTGCTGGACGAGCTGAACGACCTCATCGAGCGCACCACCTCCGTCGGCCACCTGGTCGTCGACGAGGCGCAGGACCTCTCCGCGATGCAGTTGCGGGCGCTCGGCCGCCGCTGCGGGACGGGCTCGGCGACCGTCCTCGGCGACCTCGCCCAGGGCACCACCGCCTGGTCCGCGCGCTCCTGGAAGGAGGTCCTCACCCACCTCGGCCAGGACGGCGAGGTCACCGAGCTGACGCTCGGCTTCCGCGTCCCAGGGACCGTCCTCGACTTCGCCGCCCGCCTGCTCCCGCATGTCGCGCCGGAGCTGGAACGGCCGCGCTCGCTGCGTCCCGGCCCCGGCGCGCTCGACGTGCGGCGCGTCCCCGACCTCGCCGCCGCGGCCGCCGGCGCCGCCCGCGACGCCCTCACCCGGTCCGGCTCGATCGGGCTGATCGTGCCGGACGCGCGGGCGGGCGCGTTCGCGGCGGCGCTGGAGGGCGCCGGGCTGGAGCACGAGGTCCTCGGGGCCGACTCCGACGGCACCGGGCGGCTGCTCGTCGTCCCGGCCACCCTCGCCAAGGGCCTGGAGTACGACCACGTGATCGTGGTCGAGCCCGCGGCCATCGCCGCCGCCGAGGCCCGCGGCCTGGCTCGCCTCTACGTCGTGCTGACCCGCGCCGTCACTTCCCTGACCGTCCTCCACGGGGACGACCTCCCGGCCGAACTGGCGATGTCGTAGCCGGCGGATACGGTGTGCCCGTGTTCACCGAGACCATCGATCTGCCCGCCGCGCCGCCGTTCGACCTCGCGCCGTCCCTCCGGTTCGTGTGCGGGTTCACGCCCACGTCCGGCGAGCAGTCGGTCCGGGACGGGGCGCTCACCAAAGCCCTGCGGGCCCGCGGCCGTACGGTTGTCGCCCAGATCGCACAGGCCGGGGACGGCGTGCGCCTCACCCTGCACGCCGCCGACCCGTTCACCCCGGACGTCGTCGAGGCGGCCGCCGACAGGGTCCGGTTCCATCTGAGCCTGGACGACGACCTCACCGCGTTCTACGCCCTCGGCCGCGACGATCCCGGATTCGCTCCCGTCCTCGACCGGCTCCACGGATACCACCAGGTCAAGTTCCCCACGCCGCTGGAGAACCTGGCGTGGGCGATCCTCTCGCAACGCACGCCGATCGCGGCCGCGGCCAAGGCGAAGCGGGCGCTGGCCGCGGAGTTCGGCGACCGGCTCACCGTGGACGGCACCGAGCACACCGCCTTCCCGGACATCGGCCAGCTCGTCACCCTGCCGGAGGGACGCGTCGTGGAACTGACCGGCAACCAGCGCAAGGGCGGCCACCTGCACGGCGCCCTGCATCGCTGGCACGAGACCGACGAGGACTTCCTCCGCACCGGCCCCTACGCGGAGGTCAAGGAGTTCCTGCTCGGCCTGCCCGGTGTCGGCCCCTGGTCGGCCAACTTCATCCTGATCCGCGGCCTCGGCCGGATGGACGAGACCCCGGTCGAGAAGGCCCTGCTCGGCGCGGCGTCACGCGCCTACGGCAGGGCGCTCACCGAGGCCGGGCTGCGCAAGCTCGCCGAACGGTACGGGCCGTGGCAGGGGTACTGGGCGCACTACCTGCGTGCGGCGGCCTGATCCTCGCACGCGCACGGGCGCAGGCCGTCGAGGGCGATCCGGAGCACGTCGTCGCGCGCTCCGGCGCGCCCGGCCGCGTAGGACATGCCCGCCAGCAGCGCCATGACCTCGCCGGAGCCGACGTCCACGCGGACGTCGCCCGCCTCCTGCGCCCGGTCGAGGAGGACGCCGAGGGCCGCCTTCAGCCCGGGCCCGACGCCTCCGGTGGCCTCGCGGGCGTCGATGCCCGCCTCCGCCAGCGCCTCGGTGACGGCCTGCTTGGTCGCCGCCTGCGAGACCACCCGCGAGAAGAAGCCGAAGAACGCGGCGCCCGGGTCGGCGGCGGACCGCAGCTCCTCCGCCTCGCCCGCGAGGCGCTCCAGCAGCGCGACCAGCACGGCCTCCAGCAGCGACTCCTTGGTCGGGAAGTGCCGGAACACCGTCCCGATCCCGACGCCCGCCTTGCGGGCGACCTCCTCGGTCGAGGCCGAGGTGCCCTGGACGGCGAAGACCTCCTCGGCCGCGGCGAGGACCTTGGCGCGGTTGCGCAGCGCGTCGGCGCGCAGCGGCCTGCCGGACCCGGGTGAAGTCATCGCGGCCTTCCGTTGACAAGTGGAGTCTTGACTCCGTATTTTCTCATTCGGAGCACATACTCCGATTGTAGGGGAGAGGTCATGTCCGAGTTCGCCAGCCCCCGGGCCGTCTTCCTGCGGCTGATCGACGGGATCACCGCACTGCGGCCCGAGGGGCTGCACCGGCTGTACGCCGAGGACGCGGTGGTCGTGCACCCGTTCGCCCATCCCGCCTCCCGGCTGGAAGGCCGCGAGGCGCTCCGCGCGCACTTCGTCCAGCTGGAGACGCTGCCCATGGAGATCAAGGCGCGCAACGTCGTCGTCCACGAGACCGCCGACCCGGAGGTGATCATCGCGGAGTTCGAGTACGAGGGCCGCAACACCGAGACGGGCCGCGAGTTCGTCGTGCCCAACATCTTCGTCCTGCGGGTCCGCAACGGGCACATCGTGGAGTCCCGCGACTACGCCCACCACCGCGCGTTCGACGAGGCGATGGCATGACGGCCCCCGCTCCCGCGACGCCCCGCGAGGTGTTCGCGCGGCTCAGCGCGGGCATCTCGGCCGGCCGCTGGGACGAGCTCGCCGCCCTCTACGCCGAGGACGCGGTCGTCGACCAGCCGTTCGCGCTGCCGCCCGCGCCGCCGCACCTGGAGGGCCGCGCCGTGCTCGACCGGCACTTCCGCGCCGCCGGCGCCGGGCCCCTCGAACTGCGCGCGCGGAACGTGGTGGTGCACGACACCGCCGACCCCGAGGTGATCGTCGCGGAGTTCGACTACGAGGGCCGCGTCGCCACCACCGGGCGGACGTTCCGCGTCGCCAACGTCCAGGTGCTGCGGATCCGGGACGGCCTCATCGTCGAGACGCGCGACTACCACGACCATCCCGGGCTCGCCCGGGCGATGGCGCCCGGCGGGGCCGGTTGACGCGCGGTCCCGGCGGTTTCTAGGCTGGACGGATCATACCGACCGGTTGGTATGTCCGATCCGGGTGGCCCGCCCGCCACCCGCGCCCGCGCGGAGGTCCGCCCCTGTGAGCACAGCACAGCCCGACACCGACGAGCTGAGCAGGAGGGTCGGCGGGTTCCTCGCCGCACACGACCCCTCGGCCATGGAGCCGCTGGAGTTCCTGCGGGCCCGGTTCGACGCCGGGCTCGCCTGGGTCCACTACCCGGAGGGCCTCGGCGGCCTCGGCGCGCCGCGGCACCTCCAGGCCGCCGTCGACCGCCGGTTCGCCAAGGCGGGCGCGCCGACCAACCGTCCCGAGCGCATCGGCATCGGGCTGGGCATGGCCGCACCGACGATCCTCGCGTTCGGCACCGAGGAGCAGAAGCGCCGCTTCCTGCGCCCCCTGTGGACCGGCGAGGAACCGTGGTGCCAGCTGTTCAGCGAGCCCGGCGCCGGGTCCGACCTCGCCGCGCTCGCCACCCGCGCCGTCCGCGACGGCGACGCCTGGACGGTCAGCGGCCAGAAGGTGTGGACGTCCATGGCGCACGAGGCGCGCTGGGCGATCCTCGTCACCCGCACCGACCCGGACGTCCCCAAGCACCGCGGCATGACCTACTTCGTCTGCGACATGACCGCGCCGGGCGTCGAGGTCAGGCCGCTGCGGCAGATCACCGGCGAGGCCGAGTTCAACGAGGTGTTCCTCACCGACGTGCGGATCCCCGACGAGCACCGGCTCGGCGACGTCGGGCAGGGCTGGCGGGTGTCCACCACGACGCTGATGAACGAGCGCGTCGCGATCGGCGGCAACGCCGCGCCGCGCGAGAGCGGCATGATCGGCGTGGTCGCCGCGCTGTGGCGCGACCGTCCCGAGCTGCGCACCCCGGGCCTGCACGACGCCGTGCTGCGGGCGTGGGTGGAGACCGAGGCGGCCCGGCTCACCGGAGCCCGGCTGCGCCAGCAGCTGACCGCCGGGCAGCCCGGCCCCGAGGGATCGGGCGCCAAGCTCGCCTTCGCCAAGCTCAACCAGGAGGTGTCCGGCCTGGAGCTGGAGCTGCTCGGCGAGGACGGCCTGCGCTACGACGACTGGACCATGCGCCGCCCCACCGAGGTCGACTTCACCCGCCGCTCGCCCGGCTACCGCTACCTGCGCGCCAAGGGCAACTCCATCGAGGGCGGCACCTCGGAGATCCTGCGCAACATCATCGCCGAGCGCGTCCTCGGCCTGCCCGGCGAGATCCGCGTCGACAAGGACGTGCCGTGGAAGGACCTGCCCCGATGACCGAGCTTGCGAGCGACCTCCTCTACTCCGAGATCGAGAACGACCTGCGCGCGAGCGTCCGCGAGGTACTGGACGACAAGGCGCCCTGGACCTCCGTCCTCGCCGGCATCGAGAAGGACGAGCCGTACGACGCGGGACTGTGGCGGACCGTCGCCGCCCAGCTCGGCTGCGCCGGGCTGCCGGTCCCCGAGGACCTCGGCGGCGCCGGCGCCACCTGGCGGGAGACCGCCGTGGTGATGGAGGAGCTGGGCCGGTTTGCCGCGCCCGTCCCGTTCCTGACCAGCTCGGTGGTCGCGACGGCCGCGCTGCTGACCGCCGGTGAGCGGGAGCTGCTCGCGCGGCTCGCCGCGGGGGAGAGGATCGCGGTCCTGGCCGTCCCGTTCAGCACCGTGCCCGGAGCGGTGGCCGACACCGTCCGGGTCGCGGACGGGACGCTGATCGGCGAGGTCACCAGCGTCGCCGACGGCATGGCGGCCGACGTCCTCCTCGTCCCGGCCGGCGGCGGCCTGTACGCGGTGGACGCCGCCGATGCCCGCCGCACCGCCGTCACGTCGCTCGACATGACCCGCCGGCTCGCCGACGTGGCCTTCTCCGGCGCGCCCGCCACGCGTGTCGCCGAGGGCGGCGACGCAGTGCGCCGGGCGCTGCTGACCGGTGCCGCGATGCTGGCGTCCGAGCAGTTGGGCCTGGCCGAGCGCTGCCTGGACGACACGGTCGCCTATGTGAAGACGCGGTACCAGTTCGGACGCCCGGTCGGCTCCTACCAGGGCCTCAAGCACCGGCTCGCCGACCTGTGGACGTCGATCACGCAGGCCCGCGCCGTCGCCCGCCACGCCGCCTCCTGCGTGGCCGCGGACGATGCCGACACGCCGATCGCGGTCGCCGTCGCGCAGGCGCACTGCTCGGCGGTCGCCCTCAAGGCCGCCGAGGAATGCGTGCAGATGCACGGCGGCATCGGCTTCACCTGGGAGCACGCTGCGCATCTCTACCTGAAGCGCGCCAAGGCCGACGCCATCGGGTTGGGCACGCCCGACCTGCACCGCGCGGCCCTCGCCGCCCTGGTCGACCTGCCGCCCGCCTGACGCCCGGACGGACGGCCCCGGGCAGGGGGCCGTCCGGCTATCCGGTGATGACCGCCAGGATCCGTGTGCCCTCGGTGAAGGCGCCGCGCTCGGCCAGGGCGAAGACGCCGAACATCATCTTGGCCGTGTAGATCCGGTCGAGGACGATTCCGTGCCGGCCGGCGAAATCGTCGATGAACGCGTCCAGCTCTGGGGTCCTCTTGGCGTAGCCGCCGAAGTGGAAGCCGTCTTCGACGCGCCAGTCCCCGCGCCGCCTGCCGTACGTCTCACGCTGGAGCCGCTCCACCTCGGCGTGCATGAAACCGCCCTTCAGCACGGAGAACCCGATGGCGCACTGGCGCGGGGCCAGGCCGGCGGCGAGCCCGGCGAGCGTCCCGCCCGTCCCGCACGGGCAGCAGACGACGTCGAAACCCGGGACCTCCGCGCCCAGTTCCTCGCAGCCCTTGACGGCGAGAGCGTTGCTCCCGCCTTCCGGCAGCAGGTAGAAGCCGCCCCACCGTTCCCGCAGCGCTTCGACGACATCGGGGTCGTGCTTGCGCCGGTAGGCGGTGCGGTCCAGGTAGGTGAGCCGCATGCCCATCCGCTCGGCATAGGCGAGCACGTCGTTCAGCGGCAGATGCTCCTCGCCCCGGACCACCCCGATGGTCGCGAACCCGAAGATCCTCCCGGCCGCGGCCGTCGCCCGGATGTGGTTGGAGTAGGCGCCGCCGAACGTGAGGAGCGTCCCGTGCTCGCGCGCGGGCCCGATGTTGTGCCTGAGCTTGCGCCACTTGTTGCCGGGCAGCTCCGGATGGATGAGGTCGTCGCGCTTCAGGAACAGCCGCAGCCCCCGCCGCCGCACGCGGTCGTCCGCCAGCTCCACGACGGGGGAGGCCGTCACGGCAGCGGCAGGCGGAGCTTCTCGCGGAGCGTCCGCTGCACCTCGTCGATGCCCGGCCGCGCGTCCACCGTCACCACGTACTCCTTGCGGCCGAACAGCTCCAGGATCGGGTCGGTCTTGCCGTGGTAGTCGCGCAGCCGCCCGGCGAGCGCGTCCTCGGTGTCGTCCTCCCGGGTCACCAGCTCGCCCCCGCACACGTCGCATCGCCCCTCCTCGGTGGGGCGGTCGGCGATCAGGTTGTAGTCCATCCCGCAGCGCGAGCACAGCCGCCGTCCGAGCACGCGGCGGCGGACCTCCTCGTCCGGCAGGTCCAGGTGGATCACGCCGTCGATGTCGTAGCTCTCCAGGAAGAACTCCGTCTGCCTGCGGCTGCGCGGGAACCCGTCGACGACGAACCCGTAGTTCCAGTCGTGCTGGTCGAGCCGCTCCCGGACGACGCTCTCCGCGAGATCGTCACCGACCAGGTCGCCGGCCGCCATGATGCGCCGCACCTGCGCACCCAGCTTGGTGTGGTTCTTGACGTGCCAGCGGAAGATGTCGCCGACGCTGATGTGCACGATGTCCAGGTCCCGCGCCAGCAGCCCCGACTGCGTTCCCTTGCCGCTGCCGATGGCTCCGATGATCACGTACTTGCGCATGGGGAGAGCCTATGCGGGGCCCGTCCCGGTCACAGCGGGAGGCGCAGGCGGCGGCCCAGCCGGCGGAACCGCGAGCCCGGGATCTGCTCGGGCGACTCGTCCCGCACCGTCAGCGACTCCAGCAGCGCGTCGAACGCGGGCGGCCGGACGCACACCAGCGTCGCGCGGGCCCGCCGGGCGCAGTGCAGCCGCACCGACGGCCGCAGCAGCCGCGAGAACGGGCCGCGCGTCCCGCGCCCGACGACCAGGATGTCGTCGTCGCCCGCCAGCCGCACCAGGGTCGCGCCCGGCTCGCCGACGAGCGCCAGCGCGCTCATGTCCACGCCGTCGGGCGGCCCGCCGCACACCTCCTGCAGCAGCCGCGCGATGAGCTCGGCGCCCGAGCCGCGCAGCGCCTCGGTGATGCCGCAGCCGAGCTGCCCGGCCGCCGACACGTGCGGCGGCAGCGGGGCGGCGTGCGCCACCAGCAGCGGCAGCCTCCGCAGCCGCGCCTCGCCGACCGCCCAGGACAGCGCGCAGCGCGCCCCCGCGGAGTCGTCCACCCCCACCACGACGCGGGGGCCGCCGTCGGGTCTCGCGATCACGGTCCGGTCCCTCCTGTGGCCGCCGGGTGACGACAGTCTAGACAGCAGGCATACCCGTTCCAGCGCGCAAGTTCTACGTTTTGGAAACACGGGTTCGCGACGAAGGCGCGCCCGCTGGACCGCCCGGCGCCGCCCGGGGCACACTTCGGGTATGGCCGCACCGCACGAGACCGACCCTTCCTGCGCCGTCGCGCACGGCGATGCCCCGCCCCCCTCGGGGGAGCGGACACTGGTCGCGGTGTTCGCCGGCCCCGTCGCCGACCACCTGCTGCGCTACGCGCCGGACCTCGGCTACCGGACGTTCCTCGTCGACCCCGACAAGGAGCGCGACGGCACCGCCGACCTCCCGCCGCTCGACGCCACCGCCGACGTCGTGGTGACCGACCACCACCGCCCCGAGCTCGGGGCCGTCCTGCGGGACGTCCTGACGCAGCCGGTCCGGTGGGTCGGCGTGATGGGCAACCCCCGGCACCCCGCCCCGCACATCCCCGCGCTCACCGAGCTGGGCGTCCCCGCGGCCGACATCGCCCGCGTGCACCGCCCGATCGGCCTGAACATCGGCTCGAAGTCCCCGGCGGAGATCGCCATCGCGGCGCTCGCCGGCCTGATCGCCGACCGCAACGGCCGCTCCGGCGGCTTCGAGTTCTAGCGCCGCGCGTTCCTAGCAGGGCGGGTCGAAGGGCTCGGATCCCAGATGGCGGCGCCACTCCGCCTCGGTGACCGGCGTTCCCGCCGTCGCGCAGATCCGGCCGGCGACCTCGGCCGGGTCCAGGTTCCACAGCCTGGCCTCGCGTCCCGCCCCGGCGGTGACCAGGAGGGGCCGCCGCGTTCCGGCGACGTCGATGTAGAGCGCCTCCTCGGACCCGCCGAGGGTCGCCAGCATGGACGGACGGGACGGCGTGGAGGTGTCCCACAGCCAGATGGTCCCGTCGCCGGCGGCCGCCGCGAGCACGTCGCCCGGACCGTAGGCGAGCGAGTAGATGTAGTTCGTCGGCCCGCGCAGGCGTCGCGCCAGCGCACGCGGGTGCGTGCGGTCATGGAGATCCCAGAGGACGACGGTGCTGTCGGCGCCGGCGGTGGCCAGCGTCCGGCCGTCCGCGCTGAACACCACCGCGAACACGTAGTTCTCGTACGCGGTCAGGGGCCGGCCCAGCATGACCGGATGCCGGGCGTCGGAGACGTCCCACAGCAGGACGGTGTTGCCCGCCGTACCGTAGGCGAGCGTCCGCCCGTCCGGGCTGAACGCGGCCTGGAAGGCGTAGTTGGCCGCGCCGGACAGCACGGCGGCGCGCCGCGGCGCACGCGGGTCGCTCACGTCCCACAGCCGTGCGGCGCCTTCGGTGGTGCCGATCGCGAGCGTGCCGGCGTCCGGGCTCAGCGCGGCGGCTCCGGACGCCGTCCCGGCCCGGCCGCGTCCTCGATCGCCGGGCCGAGCGGCGCGGGGCGGCGCGGGTCGGCCACCGACCACAGCCGCGCGGTGCCGGACTGGCCCGCCAGCGCGAGGACGCGGCCGTCGCCGCTCAGCCCCGCGGCGAAGATCCCGCCCTCGGGTCCCTCGATGACCGGCCCGGGGAGGTCCCAGATCCTGGCGGTGCCGTCGGCGGCCGCGGTGGCGAGCGCGCCCGACCGCAGGAACGCCACCGCCGTCACCGGACCCGGGTGCGGCAGCGTCGTCCGCAGCGTCCGGCCGGGAAGGTCCCAGACCCACACCTGCCCGTCGGAGCTCGCGGCGGCCAGCGACCGGCCGTCCGGGGCGAAGGCCACCCCGTTGACCCACGTCTTCGGGCCCTTCAGCGGCGCGCCGGCCGGCACGGCCCGCGAACCGTCCATCCGCCACAGCCGGACGCCCCCGTCCCCGTTGCCCGCCGCCAGCGCCGTCCCGTCGGGGCTGAACGCGACCGCCAGGACCGATTTCGCGCCCGCGGGCAGTGAACGGCCCAGGGGCTTGCGGCGGGCCACGTCCACGAGCCGGACCTCGCCGCTTCGAATCCCGCGGCGAGCGTCCGGCCGTCCGGGCTGAACGCCACGGTGTGCGCCGGTGCCGCCCCCTCCACCAGGACCCGGCCGCCCGGCTCGGGACGTGCCAGGTCCCAGACGCGGACGGTCTTGTCGGCACTGGCCGCGACGAGGGTCTCGCCGGCTGGGTCGAACGCCACCGCGTACACGGTGCTGCGCGGCCCGGTGAGCGCACGGGCGGCCCCGCCGAGCCGCCGCACCATCAGCGTGCCCCCGCCGCCGCCGTCGGCGACCATCGTGCCGTCCGGGCTGAATGCCACGCTGTAGACGGTGTCGGAGTGGCCGCCGAGCGGCCCGCCGATCTGCACGGGATGCCCGCGGTCGGCGATGTTCCAGAGCGTGCGGCCGTCCCCGGCGACGGCCACCGCCTGCAGGACGCCGTGCGCGCCCGCGATCCGGGTCACGGCCGGACCGGAGAAGGACTCCAGCAGGCCGGCCCGCGCCTCCGGGGTGCGCGCGACCCGGTAGGCGGCCAGCGCGGTCTGGTTCGCGAGGGCCACGTCCTTCTCGCGCAGCTTCCCGGACTCGGCCGCGACCTGCCGCGACACCGCGGCGTCGCGCTGCCGGTCGGCGGTGCGCCGCTGGTGCAGCGTGACCGCCGCCAGGCCGAGCGCCAGCAGCGACACCGCCGACAGGACGGCGATCAGCCGCCGCCCGCGCCGCACCAGCCGGCGGGTGGCCCGCGCCTCCGCGTCCCGCTGCTCCACCGAGGCGGCCAGGAAGCGCAGCTCCTGGTCGTTCAGCCCGGCGCCCCGCCGCGGGTCGGCGGCGAGGTCCTCGCTCTCGGCGAGCCACGCCCCGCGCAGCAGGGTCCCCGGGTCGCGGCCCGACTCCTCCCACGCCGTCGCGCCCGCGGTGAGCCGGTGGTGGGTGCGCAGCCCCGCCCGGTCGGCCTCCAGCCAGGAGCGCAGCCGCGGCCAGGCGAACAGCAGCGCCTCGTGGGCGATCTCGACGCCGTTGGCGCCGGCGGTGACCAGGCGCTCCCCGACGAACAGGTCGAGGACGTCCCGGACGCCCTCCCCGAGTTCGCGCTCGGCCACCCGGCGCCGGGTCACGCCCGTGTCGTCGGCGATGTGCACGAGCCGCAGGAACAGCCGCCGGGCGATGTCGCGCTCCGCCGCGTCCAGCGCGCGGTAGACCCGGTCGGCCGTGGCGGCGACGGCGCCCTCGATCCCGCCGCTCTCGCGGTAGCCGGCGATGGTGAGCGTCCCCTGCCGCTGCCGCTCCCACGTCGACAGCAGCGCGTGCGACAGCAGCGGCAGCGTGCCGCTCTCGTGGGCGGCGCCGCTCCGCGCGCCCGGTGCCGGGCTCACCTCGCGCAGCAGCAGATCCGCCAGCCCGGGGATCATGACAGGTGAAGGCGGGCACCCGGCCATGATGAGCGACCGCGAGTACGCATCCGACGGCGACGACGAGCGCGACGGCCCGGCGGGCCTCGCCCGGCGCCGCCGCCCCGGCGGACCGGGCGGCGGCGCACTTCCACGACCCCGTGCACGCCGACGGCGACATCGTCGCGGGGGACAAGATCGTCCAGCATCCGGCACCCCGGTTCGCGCCGCCCGCGCGGCAGCTGCCCGCGGCGCCCCGCGACTTCGTCGGGCGGGCGCTGGAGCTCGCCGCGATGGACGAGGCGCTCGCCTCGGCCGGCGACACGGCGGGCGAGCGCGGCTCGGCGACCGTGGTGCAGATCCACGGCATGGCCGGCGTCGGCAAGACGTCGCTGGTCCTGCACTGGGCCCACCGCAACGCCGGCCGCTTCGACGAGCACGTCTTCCTCGATCTGCACGGCCCGTCGCGGAACGCGGCGACGCCCGCGCGGGCGCTGTTCCGGCAGCTGTGCGACCTCGGCCTGGCGGCCGGCGACATCCCGGCGGACGAGGCCCGCCGCGCCGCCCTGTTCCGGTCCCTCGTGGCCGAGCGCCGCGTCCTGCTGGTGCTCGACAACGCCGCGGACGCCGGCCAGATCGTCCCGCTGGTCCCCGGCGGGCCCGGCTGGAGGGCCTGGTCGCGCGGTTCGGCGCCGTGTCGGTCCCGGTCGACCCGCTCACCACCGACGAGTCCCGCACGCTCGTGACGCGGCTGCTCGGCGGCGACCGCGGCGAGCGGGAGCCGCAGGCGGTCGCTGACCTCGCCGACTCGTGCGCGCGGCTGCCGCTCGCCATCCGCATCGCGACGGTCGGGCTCGCCGCCGAGCCGACCGGCTCGGTGGCGGCGGCGGTGGACGAGCTGACCTGCGGCGGCAGGCTCGACGCGCTCGCCCTCGACGAGGACGCGGGCCTCGCCGTCCGGCCCGCCTTCGACCTGTCTACGACGGGCTGACCGCCCGGGAGCAGGGCGTCTTCCGGATGCTCGGCCTGCTGCACGGCTACGACTTCGGCGCCGAGAGCCTCGCCGCGCTGCTCGCCGTGCCCGTCCGGGAGGCCCGCGGGCTGCTGCGCGGCCTCGTCCGCCGGCATCTCGGCGAGCACGGGACGCCCGGCCGGTTCCGCCTCCACGAGCTGCTCAGCGGGTACGCGGCCGAGCGGCTCGCCCGCGAGGACGGGACCGCGGCCGACCCCGCCGCCCGGCGCCTGCTCGACTGGTACCTGACCCGCGTGCGGGAGGCCGCGGCGGCGCTCGGGCCCTCGGCGACCGGCCCCGCGGCCGGGGCGGCGCCGCCCTCCCCGGGCACCGCCGCGGCGGCGCTCGCCTGGTTCGAGGCGGAGCGGGCGGCCGTGGTCGCGATGGCCCGCCAGGCGGCCGAGCGCGGCGGGCCGGCACTCGCCTGGCGGTTCGCCGACGCGCTGTTCCACCTGCTCAGGCGGACAAGCACGGCGCCGACAACCTGGAGGTGCACCGGCTCGGCCTGGCCGCCGCGCGGGCCGCGGGCGACCGGCGCTCCGAGGCGCTCATGCTCGACCAGCTCGCCGTCGTGCACTGCGACCGCGGCAACCACGCCGAGGCCGCCGAGGACGCGAAGGCGGCGTACGAGGTCTTCACCGAGCTCGGCGACCACCGCCGGGCGGGGTGGGCGCTCAACACGCGCTCGCGCGTCGGACGGCTGTGCTGCCGCTACCAGGAGGCCCTCGACTACGGGGAGCACGCGCTGGAGGTCCTGACGGAGGAGCGCGACCGGCAGGGCGCCGGGCAGGCGCTCGAGCAGATCGAGCAGGTGCACTGGCGGCTCGCGCACCACCGGACCGCGCTCCGGTACGCGCGCGAGTCGCTGCGCGTGCACCGGGAGCTGCGGGGCGGCGCCGGCGAGGCCGACGCGCTGGAGATGATCTCCCGCATCCTGCGCCGCCTCGGCCGCGTCGACCGCGCCCTGCACTACGCGCGGCGGGCGCTCGACGTCCGCGAGCGGCTCGGCGACCGGCGGGGCCAGGGCGAGGTCCTCGACGGCATGTCCCGCGCGCTGCGCTGCAGCGGCCGCCTCGACGAGGCGCTGCGGCACGCGGAGGACGCGCTGCGCATCCGCGAGGACATCGGGGACCTGACCGGGGTCGCCGTCAGCCTCATCAGCCGCGCCCGCGTCCTGGAGAACCTGGGCGACTGCCCGGCGGCCTTCGCCGACGCCACCCGCGCCCTCCGGATCTGCCAGGACTTCCGCGACCAGTACGGGGAGGCGGAGGCGCTGTGCACCATCGTCCAGTTCCACCACGACTCCGGGCAGTACGAGACGGCCATCCGGCACGCCCGCCACGCCCTGGCCATCAGGGACCGGATCGGGGACGAGCACGGGGTGGCGTCGGCGCTGAACCTCATCGCGCTGGTGGAGCGGCGGCTCGGCCGGCACGCGGACGCCCGCCGCGACGTCGACCGGGCCCTCGCCCTCCAGCGCAGGATGAAGGACGGGTACGGGCTCGGCAAGACGCTGAACAACCTCGCCGAGATCGAGCGCAGCGCGGGCCGGTACGGCGAGGCCCTCGCGCACGCTGTCGCCGCCTTCGCCATCCACGCGAGGGCCGGCGTCGGCCGCGGCGAGCGCATCGCCTAGGGCGCCAGCCTCGCGACCATCGCCCGGATCCAGTGCAGGATGGGCGACCACGAGGCGGCGCTGCGGCACGCCGGCGAGGCGCTGCGCGTCCAGCGCGAGACCGCCGACCGGTACGGGCAGGGCGTGACCCTGGACGTCCTCGCCCGGCTCGGCATCCGCACGGGCGGCTACGCCGACGCCGCCGGCCGGGCCGAGGAGTCGCTGCGGATCCGCCGCGAGATCGGCGACCGGCGCGGGATCGCCGAGAGCACCGCCAAGATCGCGCTCGTCCGCTGGCACCAGAGCTGCTACGACGAGGCCCGCTCCCGCGCCCGGGAGGCGCTCGCGATCCAGCGGGAGATCGGTGACCTCGCCGGGGCCAGCAGCGCCCTGTACGTCCTCGCCCGCATCCACGCGCGCACCGCCCGCTACACGCGGGCGCGGGAGTGCGCCCAGGAGTCGCTGGACATCTGCCGCCGCACCGGCGACCGGCACGGCGAGACCGACGACCTGCTCACGCTCGCCCACATCGACCGCAGGCAGGCCCGCTACGGCCGCGCGCTGCGGACGGCCCTCGAGGTCGCCGCCGGCCTCGCCCTGCGGGCGCTTGCCCTGCACCGCGAGATCGACGACCGCCGCGGCGAGGCCGACAGCCTCGGCACCCTCGCGCACGCGCGGTGGCGGCTCGGGGACGAGCAGGCGGCGCTGGCGGCGCTGCGGATCCAGCGGGAGACCGCCGACCGGTACGGGCAGGGCGAGATCCTCGACCTGCTCGCCCGCATCCACCGCAACGCCGGGCGCTACCCCGAGGCGCTCGCGCTGGTCACCCGGGCCCTCGCGCTGCGCCGCGAGATCGGCGACCGCCGCGGCGCGGCCGACAGCCTGAACACGCTTTCGCGCCTCATGCGGCGGCTCGGCGAGACCGCCGAGGCGCTCGGCCACGGCCGCAGGGCGCTGGTGATCCGGTACGAGATCGACGACCGCCGCGGCGAGGCCGACACCCTCGACAACCTCGCCCGCGTGCACGAGGCCGCGGGCGGCCACGAGGAGGCCCTCCGGCACGCGCTCGGCGCGCTGGAGATCCAGGCCCGCATCGGCGACCGGTGGGGGCGGGGCCGCAGCCTCCTGCTGCTGGGCCGGCTTCAACTGGTGCTCGGCCGGCGCGAGGAGGCGCGCCGGTACCTGGTGCAGGCGGCGGCCGTCTGCGCGAAGACCGGGGACGGGGCGGCCGCGGACGACGCCCGCGAGCTGCTGGCGGACCTGCTGGGCTGAGCACGGCAGGTACGCCGGACCGGAGGACGGCCGGGACCGGACGCGTAGAATTGCGGTGTCGCCCCTGTTCTGTCGGTGGGCTCGTCTACGGTCGGGAACGACGAGGCACGCTGGCCCGCCGTCCGGGCGACGCCGCCGAGCAGAGGTGATGACCACCATGGCGAACAGCACCATCGACACAGACCGCGACTTCCAGGAGCTCGCCGACCCGTACCGGCGCGAGCTGCTGGCGCACTGCTACCGGATGCTCGGCTCGATCCACGACGCCGAAGACCTGGTGCAGGAGACGTATCTGCGGGCGTGGCGCTCCTACGGCGACTTCGAGGGGCGCTCCTCGCTGCGGACGTGGCTGTACCGGATCGCCACGAACGTGTGCCTGACGGCGATCGACCAGCGCGGCAGGCGCCCCATGCCGACCGGGTTGGGCGGGCCGAGCGACGAGCCGGAGCGGCCCGTCGTGGCCGCCGACGAGGTGCCGTGGCTGGAGCCCGTCCCCGACAGCGTGCTCGGCGCCGACGCCGCCGACCCCGCCACGATCGTCGCCGCGCGGGAGAGCACCCGGCTGGCGTTCGTCGCCGCCCTGCAGCATCTGCCCGCCAAGCAGCGGGTCGTGCTGATCCTGCGGGACGTGCTGAAGTGGCGGGCCGCGGAGGTCGCCGAGCTGCTCGACACCTCCACCGCCGCGGTCAACAGCGCGCTGCAGCGGGCGCGGGCGCAGCTGGAGCAGGACGCGCCGATGCGCGACCGGCTGGTCGAGCCGACCGGCCCGGACCAGCGCGACTTGCTCGAACGCTACGCCAAGGCGTTCGAGGACGCCGACATCACCGGGCTCATCGAGCTGTTCAAGAAGGACATCATCTGGGAGATGCCGCCGTTCCCCGAGTGGTTCCTCGGCGCGGAGAACGTCGTCCGGCTCATCATCGCGCAGTGCGCGCCCACTCCGGGCGAGCTGCGGATGGTGCCGGCCGCCGCGAACGGGCAGCCCGCCTTCGGGCTGTACAGGCGCGACGAGAACGGCGTGCACCTGCCGTACCACCTGCAGGTGCTCAGCGTCACCGGCGACGGCGTCGCGCACGCGTCGGTGTTCTTCGACACGAGCCTGTTCCCCCTGTTCGGGCTGCCCGAACGGCTCTGACCGCGACCCCCGTCTTCCACTGGACGGAAACCCGGGTTCGGTGCGTGCGCCGCCGGCTGCGAGGGTGGTAGCCGGCGGCGGCACCGCGCCGGCCGCCCGCGCAGTGAGAACCGGCGCAGTGGGAACGGGAAGGTGGCAGCGCATGACGCACCCGCCGTACCTGTCCCCGGGCTACAAGAGCACCGTGCTCCGCGCCCCGGGGCAGGAACTGATCATGCCGAAGCTCGGCCCGGACAGCGTCGAGCTGGCCTCGCCGGTCTTCGGGCACCAGGAGCTCGGCCGCAAGGACGAGGACCTCACCGTCCAGCACGCCGGCGAGCCGCTCGGCGAGCGGATCATCGTGACCGGGCGGGTCCTCGACGGCGCCGGCCGGCCCGTCCGGGGCGCGCTCGTGGAGGTGTGGCAGGCGAACGCCGCGGGACGGTACGGCCACCTCGGCGACATCCACCCGGCGCCGCTCGACCCGAACTTCACCGGCGCCGGGCGCTGCCTCACCGACGGCGACGGCCGCTACCGGTTCGTCACCATCAAGCCCGGCGCCTACCCGTGGGGAAACCACCACAACGCGTGGCGGCCGGCGCACATCCACTTCTCGGTGTTCGGCACCGCCTTCACCCAGCGGCTCGTCACGCAGATGTACTTCCCGGGCGACCCGCTGTTCGCCTACGACCCGATCTTCCAGTCGATCCCGGAGGAGAAGGACCGGGAGAAGCTCGTCTCGCGGTTCGACATGGACACCACCGAGCCGGAGTGGGCGCTCGGCTACCAGTGGGACATCGTCCTCGGCGACACCCCGATGGAGGCCTGATGACCACGCCCTCCCAGACCGTCGGCCCGTTCTTCGGCTACGCGCTGCCCTACGACGCGGGCCCGGAGGTCGTGCCGCCCTGGCGCCCGGACGCGATCAGCGTGCGCGGACGCGTCCTCGACGGCGCCGGCGAGCCGGTGCCGGACGCGCTGCTGGAGATCTGGCAGGCCGACGGGAACGGCGAGATCCCGCGGCGCCCCGGCGGCATCGTCCGGGCCGGGCACGGGTTCTCCGGATTCGGCCGGTGCGGCACCGACGCCGCCGGCGGCTACTGGTTCAGCACCGTCAAGCCCGGCGCGACCGGCGGCGCGGCCCCCTACATCGCCGTCCTGATCTTCGCGCGCGGGCTGCTCAAGCCCGTCTTCACCCGGCTGTACTTCCCCGAGGACGAGGCCGCCCACGCGAGCGACCCGCTGCTCGGCGAGGTCCCGGACGCGCGGCGCGCGACGCTGGTCGCCGAGCGCGCGGGCGAGCGGGAGTACCGTTTCGACGTGCGGCTGCAAGGGGAGGGGGAGACGGTCTTCCTTGGTTTCTGACGAACGCCGGGGGGCCGGCGAGCAGCGCCCGGCGGTGCCGCCGGACGCCGGGCTGCTGTCCCCGGTCCGGGCGGGGACGGAGGCGGAGGCCGCCACGAGCGACCTCGCCTACCTGACCGCGATGCTGGACGCGGAGGCGGCGCTGGCCCGCGCGCAGGCCCGGCTCGGGATCGTCCCCGCGGACGCCGCCGAGGCGATCACCGAGGCCGCCGACGCCGGCCGGATCGACCTCGTCGGGGTCGCCCGCCGGGCGCGCGGCTCCGGCAACCCCGTGGTGCCGCTGGCCGCCGACCTGCGCGCCCTCGCGGGCGGCGCCGCGGAGCACGTCCACAAGGGCGCCACCAGCCAGGACATCGCCGATACCGGCGCCATGCTCGTCGCGGCCCGCGCCAGGCGCGTCGTCCTCGCCCACCTCGACCGGGCACTGGACGCGCTGGCCGGGCTCGCGGCGCGGTACCGCGACACCCCGATGGCGGCGCGCACGCTCGGCCGGCAGGCGCTGCCGACGACGTTCGGCGCGAAGGCCGCGAACTGGCTGCTGGGCTGCCTGGAGGCGCGGGAGCGGCTGGCCGCTTTGGCGCTGCCCGTCCAGCTCGGCGGCCCCGCCGGGACCCTGGACGCCTTCGGCGAGCAGGCGCTCGACCTGGTCGCGGCCTACGCGCGGGAGACGGGGCTGGCGTGCCCCGTCCTGCCCTGGCACACCCGCCGCACGCCGGTCGCCGACCTCGCGGCGGCGCTGGCGCTGGTCACCGGCGCCCTCGGCAAGATCGCCACCGATGTGTGGCTGCTGTCGCAGAGCGAGGTCGGCGAGGTCGCCGAGGCGGCGGGCGCGGGGAGGGGCGGCTCGTCGTCGATGCCGCACAAGCGCAACCCCGCGCTGTCCACCCTGATCCGGTCGGCCGCGCTGCAGGTCCCGGCGCAGGTCCAGGTGATCCTCGCCGCGCAGGCCGCGCCGCACGAGCGGCCGGCGGGGGAGTGGCACGCCGAATGGCTGCCGCTCCGCGAATGCCTGCGGCTGGCCGGCGGCGCCGCCGAGACCGCCGCCGAGCTGCTGGACGGCCTGGAGGTGTCCACGGAGCTGATGCAGGCCGACCTCGACGACCTGCTGGACGTGCTCGGCGACGACCCCGGGCCCGGCGCCGCGGCCGTCCTCGTCGGCCAGGCCCTCGACGCGTACCGCAGGAGCCGCACGTGACCGTGCCCCAGCACCGCCTGGACGGCCCGGAGGACGCGCCCGTCGTCGTCCTCGGCCCGTCCCTCGGCACGTCCATGGACCTGTGGCTGCCGCAGCTGCCCGCGCTGACCCGGACCTGGCGGGTGCTGCGCTACGACCTGCCCGGCCACGGCGGCGCGCCGGCGCCGGGCGGCCCGTTCACCATCGGCGACCTCGCTGGCGGGATCATCGCCCTGCTCGACGGCCTCGGCGTCGACCGGGCCGCCTATGCCGGAGTGTCGCTCGGCGGCGCCGTCGGGACGGCGCTCGCGATCCGCGCCCCGGACCGCGTCGCCTCCCTGGTCCTGTGCTGCACGTCCCCGCGCTTCGGCGATCCCGGCCCCTGGCGCGACCGGGCCGCGCTCGTCCGCCGCGAGGGCGTCGGGCCGGTGGCCGACACGGCGGCGGGACGCTGGTTCACCCGGTCCTTCACCGGCGCCGAACCCTACGTGGCGATGCTCCGCGCGACCGATCCCGAAGGCTACGCGGGCTGCTGCGACGCCCTGGCCGGTTTCGACGCGACCGGGCGGCTCGCGGAGATCACAGCGCCGGCCCTGGTGATCGCCGGATCCCAGGACGGCCCGACCCCGCCGCAGGGGCACGCCGACCGGCTCGCCGCCGGCATCCCCGACGCCCGGCTGACCGTCATCGAGGGCGCCGGGCACCTGGCGAACGCCGAACGCCCGGTGGCGGTCACCAAGGCGGTCACCGCACACCTGGACCGCACCTGGAAGGGACCCGGCCGATGAGCCAGCGCAGCGACGACGAGGGCGCGACCGACGCTCAGCGCCACGCGCAGGGCATGCGGACGCGCCGCGACGTGCTCGGTGACGCGCACGTCGACCGCGCCGAGGCCCGCAAGGACGGCTTCACCGCCGACTTCCAGGACATGATCACCCGGTACGCGTGGGGCGAGATCTGGAGCCGCCCCGGGCTGGACCGCAAGACCCGCAGCTGCATCACCCTCACCGCGATGGTCGCCGGCGGCCACCTGGACGAGCTCGCCATGCACGTGCGCGCCGCGCTCCGCAACGGGCTGACCCGCGACGAGATCAAGGAGGTGCTCCTGCAGACGGCGATCTATTGTGGAGTGCCCGCCGCGAACTCGGCGTTCGCCGTCGCCCAGCGGGTACTCACCGAACAGGAGTGACGGGCGCGAGCCCGGGCGGAGGGCCACGTGGCAGCTGACAGGGCGGAACGGGCACGGCCGGTCAGCGTGGCGGGCAAGGTGATGGCCATCCTGAACGCGTTCGCGCAGGGCGGCGTCCGGCTCAACCTGAGCGAGATCTGCCGCCGGTCGGGGCTGCCGCTCGCGACCGGCCACCGCCTCGTCGGGGAGCTGGCCGCCGGCGGGTTCCTGGAGCGGGTCCCCGACGGGACGTACCGCATCGGCACCCGGCTGTGGCGCATCGGCAGCCAGGCGCCGGCCGTCACCGGGCTGCGCGAGCTGGCCCTCCCGCACATGGAGGACCTCTACGAGGCGACGCACGACAACGTCCAGCTCGGCGTCCTGCGGGAGGACCGCGTGCTGATCGTCGAGCGGCTGCGCGGCACCCGCTCGGTGCCGGTCGTGACGCAGGTCGGCGCGATGCTGCCGCTGCACACCACCGGCGTCGGCAAGGTGCTGCTGGCCTACGCGCCGCCGGAGGTGCGGGAGAAGGTCCTGGCCGGCGAGCTGGCCCGGCACGCGGTGCGGTCCATCACCGACCCGGCGGAGCTGCGCCGCTGCCTCGAGCAGGTCCGCCGGTCGGGCTACGCGCTGACCCGAGACGAGATGACGCTGGGCGCGGCGTCGGCCGGCGCCCCCGTGCGGGACGGGGCGGGCGACGTGGTCGCGGCGATGTCGCTGGTGGCGGGCACCCGCGCCGCCGACCTGCGGCGGCTGCTCCCGCCGCTGACGACGGCGGCGCGGGCGCTCTCGCGGGACGTGGCGGCGCACTGGCGCGGGCATCCCGACGCGTTTTCCGTTGAGCGGAAGACCGGCGCTTGAACCTGCGGCGATGCGCGCGAGCATCGCCGGGTGAACCGACTGCGAGGAGGAGCGATGCGTACCCAGGTCGCGATCATCGGCGGCGGCCCCGCGGGACTGCTGCTGTCCCACCTGCTCCATCTGGAGGGGATCGACTCGGTGGTCCTGGAGAGCCGGGACCGCGGCTATGTGGAGCATCGGCAGCGGGCGGGGATGCTGGAGCAGGGTACGACCGACGTGCTGCGCGAGTCGGGGGCGGGGGAGCGGCTCGACCGGGAGGGGCTCGTCCACCACGGTCTCGAGCTGCGGTTCGGCGGCGCGGGGCACCGGATCCCGCTGACCGACCTGACCGGCCGGACCGTCACCGTCTACGCGCAGACCGAGATCGTCAAGGACCTGGTCGCCAAGCGGCTGGCGGACGGCGGCGACGTGCGGTTCGAGGCCGAGGCCGTGGAACTGGACGCGTCGGCGCCGAGCGTGACGTTCCGGAGCGGCGGCGAGACGCACACCCTCGACTGCGACTACATCGCGGGCTGCGACGGCTTCCACGGGGTCAGCCGCCCGGCGGTGCCGGGCCTGCGGACCTTCGAGCGCGAGTACCCGTTCGCCTGGCTCGGGATCCTCGCCGACGTCGCGCCGTCCACCGAGGAACTGATCTACGCCAACCACGACCGCGGGTTCGCGCTGCACAGCCTCCGCTCGCCGCACGTGAGCCGCCTCTACCTCCAGGTGGCGCCGGACGAGGACATCGCCGCGTGGTCCGATGCCCGCATCTGGGACGAGCTGGCGACGCGGTTCGCCACCGACGACGGCTGGAAGCTGCACGAGGGCCCGATCACCGACAAGTCGGTCACCCCGATGCGCAGCTTCGTGGCCGAGCCGATGCGGCACGACCGGCTGTTCCTCGCCGGGGACGCCGGCCACATCGTCCCGCCGACCGGGGCGAAGGGCCTGAACCTCGCGGTGTCCGACGTGATCATCCTGGCGCGGGCGTTCGCCGAGCGGTACGCCTCGGGCTCGCAGACGCTGCTGGACGCCTACTCCGACGCGTGCCTGCGGCGGGTCTGGCGGGCCGAGCACTTCTCGTACTGGATGACCACGCTGCTGCACGCCGACCCGGCGGCGACCGACTTCGAGCGGCGGCTCCAGCGCTCCCACCTGGACTATGTGGCCTCCTCGGAGGCGGCGAAGGCGTCCCTGGCCGAGAACTACACGGGCCTCCCCATTCCCTAGCGCCCATTCCCCGGCGGCGGTCTCCGTCCCGCCGGCGCAGTGAGATGCACGTCACGTAATTTGGCAGACCCTGTAATTTTGCCATGTAGGCAAGTTCGGTCTACCGTGGGCGTGTCCGTGGTAGACGCGGACGTCCCATGACCGTCCGGGGGAGATGAATTGGCCACGTTCCTGTACCGCCTCGGCCGCTTCTCCTTCCGCCGGCGCCGGCTCGTCGCACTGCTGTGGGTGGGGCTCCTCGTGCTCGCCGGGGTGGGCGCCGCCGCCCTGAAGGGCCCCACGTCCAGCGACTTCTCGATCCCCGGCACCGAGGCGCAGCGGGCGGTCGACCTGCTCCGGGACCGGATGCCGGAGGCCTCCGCCGACGGCGCCACCGCCCGGGTCGTGCTCGCCGCGCCCTCCGGCGGGACGGTCACCGATCCGGCCGGCAAGGCCGCCGTCGAGCGGGTCGTCGGCAGGCTGAAGGCCGCGCCGCAGGTCGCCTCCGTCACCGACCCCTACCGGGCAGGCGCGGTGTCGGCGGACGGGCGGATCGCGTACACGCAGGTCACCTACAAGGCCACCCCGATCGACGTGACCGGCGAGGCGCGGGACGCGCTCGCCGCGGCCGCCGAGCCCGGCCGCGCCGCCGGGCTCCAGGTCGAGATGGGCGGCACCGCCACCGAGGGCATGCCGGAGCAGAGCGCCACCGAGGTCATCGGCGTCGCGGTCGCGGCGGTCGTGCTGATCATCACCTTCGGGTCGCTGATCGCGGCCGGCCTGCCGCTGCTGACCGCGATCCTCGGCGTGGGCATCGCGATGGCGGCGATCACCGCGGCCACCGGCCTGTTCGAGATGAGCTCGACGACCTCGACGCTCGCGCTGATGCTCGGCCTCGCCGTCGCGATCGACTACGCCCTGTTCATCGTCTCCCGGTACCGGCACGAACTGGCGGAGGGGCGGTCCGGCGAGGAGGCGGCCGGGCGGGCCGCCGGCACCGCCGGGTCCGCGGTGGTGTTCGCCGGGCTGACCGTCGTCATCGCCCTGGCCGGGCTCGCGGTCGTCGGCATCCCGATCCTCACCGAGATGGGGCTGGCCGCCGCGTTCGCCGTGGTCGTCGCCGTCCTCATCGCGCTCAGCCTGCTGCCCGCCCTGCTCGGCCTCGCCGGCCGCCGGGTGCTCGGCGGCCGGCTCCCCGGCCTGCGCGGCGGCGGGACCCGGCACGGGAAGGCGCCGCTCGGGGAGCGGTGGGCGCGGTTCGTCGTCCGCCGCCCGCTGCCGGTGCTGCTCGTCGCGGTCGCCGGTCTCGGCGTCGTCGCCGCGCCCGCCCTGGACCTGCGGCTCGGCCTGCCCGGCGACGAGATCGCCGCGTCCGGCAGCACCCAGCGCAAGGCCTACGACCTGCTCGCCGAGGGGTTCGGCCCCGGCTTCAACGGCCCGCTCATGGTCGTCGTGGACGGCGGGGGCAGCGGCCAGGCCAGGGCCTCCGCGCAGCGGTTCGCGGGCGAGGTCAAGGGCATGGCGGACGTCGCCGCCGTCACGCCGCCCCTCGTCGACCGCACCGGGGACACCGCCGTGCTGAGCGTCGTCCCCGAGAGCGGGCCCAGCACCGAGCGGACCGAGGACCTGGTCTCGCAGATCCGCGACCGGAGCGACGCGACCGGGGTCGAAGCCATGGTGACCGGGCAGACCGCGATGGCGATCGACGTGTCCGCCAAGCTCGGCCAGGCCCTCGCGCCCTACCTCGCCGTCGTCGTCGGCCTCGCGTTCATCCTGCTCATGCTGGTGTTCCGGTCGCTGCTCGTGCCGCTGAAGGCCACCCTCGGGTTCCTGCTGACCGTCGCGGCCACGTTCGGCGCCGTCGTCGCGGTCTTCCAATGGGGCTGGCTCGCCGGGCTGCTCGGCGTCGCCGAGACCGGGCCGATCATGAGCATCCTGCCGGTCTTCCTGATCGGCGTCGTGTTCGGCCTGGCCATGGACTACCAGGTGTTCCTCGTCACCCGGATGCGCGAGGAGCACGTGCACGGCGCCGCCCCGGCCGAGGCCGTCGTCACCGGGTTCCGGCACGGCGCCCGCGTCGTCACCGCCGCGGCCGTGATCATGATCGCGGTGTTCGCCGGCTTCGTCGCCTCCGGCGAGTCGATGATCAAGATGATGGGGTTCGCGCTGGCGGCCGGCGTCGCGTTCGACGCGTTCGTGGTCCGGATGACGATCGTGCCCGCGGTGATGGCGCTGTCGGGGCGCGCCGCGTGGTGGCTGCCGGGGTGGCTGGCGCGCGCCGTTCCCAACGTGGACGTGGAAGGTGAGAGGCTTCGGCATCTGCTCGACGACGCCGGACGGCCCGCCCCCGGGCGGGAGCCCGCCCGGGCCCGGTCGTGACCGGCAAGCGAACCGAACCGCGAAGGACAGCGCAGTGAGCCTCCTGGAACAGCCGCCCCGCCCGGCCGGTGCCTTAGCGCGACTGCGCAGACCCGGCCGGTCCGGGGCGTCCGGGAACGGGCCCGGCGGCCGGCCGCGGCCCGTCCGCGAGCTGCTGCTGATCATCGTGCTGTTCGGCGCCTACAAGCTCGGCCGGCTGCTGGCGAACGGCCGGGTGACCGAGGCGTTCGACAACGCCCACCGCGTCTGGCACCTCGAACGCGTCCTGGCGCTGCCGGGCGAGACGGGCGTCCAGCACGGCCTGCTGCACAGCGAGCTCCTCGTGCACGCGGCCAACTGCTACTACGCCTACGTGCACTTCCCGGCGACCGCGGTGTTCCTGCTCTGGATCTACCTGCGCAGGCCCGCCCACTACCGGTGGGTGCGCCGGACGATCGTGCTGCTCACCGCGGCCGCGCTCGTCCTGCACCTGCTCGTGCCGCTGGCGCCGCCGCGGATGCTGCCCGCGACCGGGCTCATCGACACCGCCGCCCGGTTCGGACCGTCGGTGTACGGGGCGCCGCAGACCGACACGATCGCCAACCAGTACGCGGCCATGCCGTCCCTGCACATCGGCTGGGCCGCCCTCATCGCGCTCGGGCTCGTCGTCACGTCCAGGACGCGGTGGCGGTGGCTGTGGCTGCTGCATCCGGTGCTCACGATCGCGGTCGTGGTCGCCACCGCCAACCACTACTGGCTGGACGGCGTCGTGGTGCTGGCGCTGCTGTCGGTCATCGTCCTGCTGCTGCGCCCCCCGGTCGCGGACGAGCCGGCCGGCTAGCCGGCGGGTTCCGCGCCCAGCGTTTCGAGCAGCTCCGCCACCGGCTGGAGCTTCTCGTACAGCAGCAGGACGGGCTCGCCCGGCTCCGCCATGTCCAGCGCCGACGCGAGCGCGCCCTTCAGGTCGCCCGCCGGGTGGTGGCACACGTCCGGGCGGCCCTCCCGCAGCCCCTGCACGATCAGCCGGGTCATCTCGCCGGAGCGGCGGCCCCGCAGGTCCTCGTCCTCGTAGACGACGACGCGGCCGAACGTCCCCGACAGCGCCCGCGCGGTCTCGCCGACCAGCTCGTCGGAACGGTCGCCCGGCAGCGTCACCGCGGCGACCCCCGCGCCCCAGCGCCGCTCGACGAACGCGCCCATCGCCGAGACCGCCGCCGGGTTGTGCGCGTAGTCGACCAGGACCGGGTTCGAGCCGACCTGGTACACGCAGCCGCGGCCGGGGTTGCGGGTGTGCGGGTCGAACGAGCGCAGCGCCCGCGCCAGCACGTCCACCGGGACGCCGAGGGCGCGCGCGGCGGCGGACGCGGCCAGCGCGTCGGCGATCACGTGCCCGGCGTGCCCGCCGAACGAGCCCGCCACCTCCTCGGCCGGCAGGATCGGTGTCCGGGTGTCGCCGCGCGCCTCGGTCAGCCGGCCGTGCTCCACGAAGTAGCCGGTCCCGCCGTCCCGCAGGTGGCCGGCGAGGACGGGCGCGGCGGGGTCGAGCGCGAAGTAGCGGACCACGGGGTCGCGCCCGCGGACCCCCGGCCGCCCGGCCAGTGCCGCCGACGCCTCGTCCTCGGCGTTGAGGACGAGGTCGCCGCCGCGCCGGATCTCCTCGGCGACCAGCGCCTTGATGTCGACCAGGTCGTCCAGCGACTCGGTGTCGTCCATGCCGAGGTGGTCGCGGGTGATGTTGGTGACGACCGCGACGTCGGCGCGGTCGTAGCCGAGGCCGCGCCGGACGATCCCGCCCCGCGCCGTCTCCAGCACGGCCGCGTCCACCGACCGGTCGCCCAGCACCATCTCCGCCGAGCGCGGCCCGGACGCGTCGGACCGGTGGACGAGGCGCCCGCCCACGTACACGCCCTCGGTGCTGGTCATGCCGGTGCGCCGGCCGTCCAGCTCCAGCATGTGCGCGATCATCCGGACGGTCGTCGTCTTGCCGTTGGTGCCCGTCACCGACACGACCGGCACCCGCGACGGCGTGCCCTCCGGATACATCAGGCCGACGATGTCGCCGGCGACGTCCCGGCAGGCGCCCTCGTGCGGGGCCAGGTGCATCCGCAGCCCCGGCGCCGCGTTGACCTCCAGGATCCCGGCGGCGCCGCGCTCGGCGGGCGGTGGGGACGCGATGTCGGGCAGCCGCAGGTCGATGCCGCACACGTCCATGCCGGCGGCGGCCGCCGCCCGCACGCACATCGCCGCGACCTCGGCGTGCACGTCCGCGGTGACGTCCCGGCTGGTGCCGCCCGTGGACAGGTTCGCGTTGCGGCGCAGCCACACCCGCTCGCCGTCGCCCGGCACCGACGCCGGGCCGTGGCCCTGCCGTGCGAGCAGCGCCAGCTCGGTGGGGCCGAGGACGAGCCGGGTCAGCGGCCGGTCGTGGCCCTCGCCGCGCGCCGGGTCGGCGTTGACCCGCTCCACCAGCGCCTCGACCGTGGCCGTCCCGTCGCCGGTGACGCACGCCGCGGTCAGCTCGGCCGCCGCCGCGACGCGCCCGCCGACCACCAGCACCCGGTAGTCGCCGCCCGGGATGTAGGACTCCACGAGGACCTCGCCGTCGTCCCCGGCGGCGGACGCGAACGCCGCCACGACCTCCGGCGGCGTGGTGAGCTCGATGTGCACGCCCTCGCCCTGGTGGCCGGCGAGCGGCTTGACGACGACCGGCCCGCCGATGTCGCGCAGCGCCTCCAGCGCCTCGGCCGGAGACGCCGCGACCCGTCCCTCCGGCACCGGCAGCCCGGCGTCGGCCAGCACGCGGTGCGCGAGCCGCTTGTCGCCCGCGACCTCCATCCCGATCGCCGAGGTGGCGTCGGTCATCGCCGCCCACACCAGCCGCCGGTGCCGGCCGTACCCGAGCCGCAGCAGGTTGAGGCCGCCGACCCGGCGGACCGGGACGCCGCGCTCCCGCGCCGCCCGCGCCAGCGCGGCCGTGCTCACCCCGAGCCGCTCCTCCTCGTGGACGGCGGCGACGCGGGCCAGATCGGCGGACGGATCGGGCACGATCCCCGCGAGCGCGCCGTTCACGAGCCGTACCGCGAGCGTGATCAGCCGCTCCACCACCGGGCTGCCGGCCGGCTCGTCCCGCGGGCACTCAAGGATCACGTCGTAGTCGCTCGGCCCGCCCGCCCGCACGGTCCGGCCGAAGAACACCTCCCGGCCGATCAGCCCGGACAGCTCCAGCGTGACGTGCTCGGTGACGTGACCGAAATAGGTGCCGCGCGCCATCGCGGCCAGCAGCCCGCCCGGCCGGCCCGCCGAGCAGTGGTGCCCGGCCAGGCCGGGCAGCGCGGCCACGAGCCGCTCGGCGAAACCGGGATGGTCGGTGGTCTCGTGGCCGGTCAGGCCCTGCAGGTCCAGCCGCGCGATCGCGACCGGGCGGGACAGGTAGACGTTCGGGCCGCTCAGGCGGCGCACATGGTCGAGCCGCACGGCTACTCCTCCTCCGGCCCGCGCATGTTGCCGATCGCCGGGAGCTTGTCGTTCATCTGGAAGGCGCAGCCGGCCGGCAGCAGGTGCAGCGACACGTCGAACATCGCCATCGGCTCGTCGTCGGACGCGGCGTAGGCGACCGTCGCCTGCCCGGCGTCCACGACCGTGACCACGCCCGTACCGACGACCTCGAAATGGCCGTCGCCGACCACGATCGCCGTGTCCTCGTCTATGCCGACGCCCAGCAGCCGGGTGTCGAGCGCTATCCCGCTCATCAGCCGCGGCAGCCGGCCGCGCTCGTTGAAATGCATGTCGATCAGCACGTTGTCGAGCAGGCCGAGCCCGGGGCCGACCTTCACGCTGGACGCGGCCACCTCGTGGCCGTGCCCGCCGAGGATCATCCAGTGGCCCATCGCGGTCGCGCCCGCGCTGGTCCCGGCGATCACCAGGCCCTCCTGGTCGAGCCGCCGCTTCAGCAGGTCGTTGGTCTTCGAGCCGACCAGGGTGCGGATCCGCGACTGGTCGCCGCCGCTGAACAGGACCCCGGTCGCCGAATCCAGCGCCCGCAGCGTCGCCCCGTCGTCGGCCGCGGGCCGGCCCAGCAGCCGCAGCTCCCGCACCGAGGAGACGCCGAGCCGCCCGAACACGGCGGTGTACTCGTCGGCGACCTCCTCGGGTACCTCCGTCGCCGTCGTGATCACGACGATCCGCGCGTCCTCGTCGCCCGACAGCTCGACGAACGTCTCCAGGGGCCCGGCCCCGCAGGTCCGGTTCTCCGCCCCACCGATGATCAGCAGCCGGCCCTTGCGTCCGGCACCCGCGTGTTTGTCCTTCACATCTGCTGACTACCCCTGATCACATCCGGTAGTCTCACGATCGCGATGTGTCATGGGACGGGTCGCGCCGCCGCTGTGCCATGCTGTGCGGATGAGCGGCAGCCCCGTTCCGCCGGACGGCCCCGCCCGGCGCTCGTCCCGGCCGCCGGGGCCCGCCGCCGCGGTCGCCGCCGCGTCCGCCCACTACCTGCGGGGCGAGCCGATCGACATGTCGGCGCTGGCCGCCGAGCTGGGCGTCGGGCGCGCCACCCTCTACCGGTGGGTCGGCAGCCGCGAGCAGCTGCTCGCCACCCTCCTCGGGGAGATGACCGAGCGCACCTACCGGGTCGCCGCGCGGGGCGTCGGCGGCACCGGCGCCGACCGGATCCTCGCCGTCCTCGAACGGTTCATGCGCGCGGTGGTGGACGCCGAGCCGCTCAAGGCGTTCACCGAACGCGAACCCCGGCTGTTCATCCGGCTGGCCACCATGCCCGGCACCATCGAGGGCCGCGCCACCGAGCTGCTCACCGGGGAGCTGCAGGCGGAGATCGACCGCGGCGCGCTGCGCGTCCCGCTGCCCACCCGCACGCTGGCGCAGGCGATCGTCCGCGTCGCGGACTCGTTCATGTACGCGCACTACCTCGGCGGCAACCGGCCGGAGATCGACCAGGCCCTGGAGGTCGTCGAGCTGCTGCTGCGGCCCTGCGCGCCCGGCCCCGGCGGGGAATCTCCCGGCGCGCCGGGACGCTGAATCTTTGACGGGGCGAGACCGTTTCCTGACGATCGCCCCCGTGAGAGGCTGAAGTCATTGGACGCATCGTCGAAAGAGGGACCACCGGGCCGTGAGTGACATCCCCCGCCGCGCGGTGACGCGGACCGCCAAGCTGGCGACCCTCCCGCTCGGCTTCGCCGGGCGCACCGCCCTCGGGCTCGGCAAGCGGACGATCGGCCGCCCCGCCGAGGCCGTCGCGCTGGAGGTGCAGCGCCGCACCGCCGAGCAGCTGTTCGCCGTGCTCGGCGAGCTGAAGGGCGGCGCCATGAAGGTCGGGCAGCTGCTGTCGATCTTCGAGGCCGGGCTGCCCGAGGAGATCGCTGGGCCGTTCCGCGACAGCCTGACCCGCCTGCAGGAGTCGGCGCCGCCGATGCCCGCGTCCACCACCCACCAGGTCCTCGCGCAGGGCCTCGGCGACGACTGGCGCGGCATGTTCGCCGAGTTCGACGACCACCCGGCCGCGGCCGCGTCCATCGGCCAGGTCCACAAGGCCGTCTGGCACGACGGCCGCACGGTCGCGGTGAAGGTCCAGTACCCGGGCGCCGCCCGGGCGCTGATGAGCGACTTCAACCAGATCTCCCGGCTCAGCCGCCTGTTCACCCCGCTGTTCCCGGGCGTCGAGGTCAAGCCGGTCATCGCCGACCTCAAGCGCCGCCTGGAGAAGGAACTCGACTACGTCGACGAGGCCCGCGCCCAGACGGCGTTCCACGACGCCTACGCCGGCGACCCCGACTTCGCCGTCCCCGCCGTCGTCGCGCAGTCCGGCAACGTACTGGTCACCGAGTGGCTGGACGGCACGCCGCTCGCCAAGGTCATCGCCGGCGCCGACCAGGACCGCCGCGACCGCGCCGGCCTGCTGCTGTTCCGCTTCCTGCTGTCCGGCCCGGCCCGCTGCGAGATGATCCACATCGACCCGCACCCGGGCAACTTCCGGCTGCTGGACGACGGCCGCCTCGGCGTCCTGGACTTCGGCGGCGCCGCCCGCGTCCCGGCCGAGCTCCAGTGGTCGATCGGCCGCCTGCTGCGCATCGGCACCCTCGGCGACCCCGACGACATCGTCGACGCCCTCTGCGAGGAGGGCTTCCTCGCCCCCGAGGCCGAGGTGGACCCCGACGAGGTCGCCGCCCTGGTCGCCCCGCACGCGGCACCGTTCGCCGTGGAGCGGTTCCGCTACTCCCGCGAGTGGCTGCGCGAGCAGACCTCCCGCGGCCTCGGCCTCGCCTCCGACCTGCGCCCCGGCGCGCTCGCCCGCGCCTTCCGCCTCCCGCCGCAGTACCTCGCCGTCAGCCGCGCCCTCTCCGGCTGCGGCGGCGTCCTCTGCCAGCTGGAGGCCGAGGGCCCCTTCCGCGCCGAAGCGGAGACCTGGCTCCCCGGCTTCTCCGACGACGACGACCCGGACCTGGACGACCACTCCCAAGCCACCGCCTGACCCAGGCACACCGCGGCTCTCGCCGAGGTGACCGGAGCGAGCGCAGCGAGCGGAGGGCACCTCTGGGGTTTTAGGAGAGGGCTTCGGCCTCCTCCTGCTCCACCTGGGCGTTCCAGTCGCGCTTGGAGGACTGCCAGCCGTCCTCGTCGCGGCCCCGGCGCCAGTAGCCGGAGATGGAGAGGCGGTCCATGGGCAGGCCGCGCTCGACGCGGAGGTGGCGGCGGAGGGCCTTGACGAACTCGGCCTCGCCGTGGACGAAGGCGTGCACCTCGCCGTCCGGGAAGTCGAGCTTCTGCACGGCCTCGACCAGCAGATCGCCGATCCGGCCGGCGCCGCGGTGCAGCCACACGACCTCGGTGGCGGGCGGGGCCGGCAGGTCCTGCTCCTCCTCGGCGCCGGCGACCTCGACGTACACGCGGCAGGGCGCGCCGTCCGGGACGCGTCCGAGGGACGCGGCGATCGCCGGGAGGGCGCTCTCGTCGCCGACGAGGAGGTGCCAGCCGGCGTCGGCGCTCGGGGCGTAGGCGCCGCCGGGGCCGTTGAAGAAGATCTCATCGCCGGGCCGGGCGGCCGCGGCCCACGGCCCGGCGAGGCCCTTGTCGCCGTGGTGGACGAAGTCGATGGTCAGCTCGCGGGCCTCGGCGTCCCACGCGCGGACGGTGTAGGTCCGCGTGCTCGGCCACTGCTCGCGCGGCAGCTCCGCGCGGACCTTCTCCATGTCGAACGGCTCGGGGTACGCGACGCCCGGCTGGGGGAACAGCAGCTTCACGTAGTGGTCGGTGAACGCGCCCGCGCCGAACTCGGCCAGGCCCGGGCCGCCCACCACCACGCGGATCATGTGCGGGGTGAGGCGCTCGGTGCGCAGCACCGTCCCGCGGTGCAGCCTGCGTCCCTTGCGTGCGGGTTCCGTCGCCATGCGGTCCTCCGATGATCCGGATCACGGTACTTAGGCAACCCTAACCTCTGCGTCGTCAGGAATGTTCCTCCGGGGCCGTTCGCGGTCGGCCGCTATCGGTGCGGGACGCGCCGGGTTACGGTCTGGTGGGCGGCCGGGCGATGCGGACGGTGAGGCGGTTGGCGCTCAGCAGGCAGACGATGACGGACGAGCAGCGCAAGTCGGTGGCGCTGGAGTACCTGAAGGGTTTCGACAACGGCGGCGTGACGTCGGACGGCGCGCCGCTGCTCGACCTCTTCGCGGGCGACGCGCAGGTCTACTTCCCCAAGTGGGGGCTCGCCACCGGCAGGGACGAGATCGGCCGGCTGTTCGGCGACGTCGGCGTGACGATCAAGGCGATCCGGCACCACTACGCGTCGTTCAACTGGGTGTTCTCCGGCGGCGACACGGTGGTGTGCGAGGGCACCAGCCACGGCGAGCACCTGGACGGGCCGTGGCGGGCGGGCGTCCCCGAGTGGGGCGCCGGCCGGTGGTGCGACGTCTTCGAGATCCGGGACTGGAAGATCCAGCGCGTGTTCATCTACCTGGACCCCGACTACGCCGGCGCCGACACCGGCCGGTACCCCTGGCTCAAGGAGGAGTGACCCGGGCGCGGGTGCGGGCCACCTCGGCCGCGACCGCCGCGAACGCGGCGTCGGTCTCGTCCTCGGCGAGGACGGTGGCGAGGGTCGACTTCACGATGACGACGCCGTACCGGGGCGAGACCCAGATGAGCTGGCCGCCGAGGCCGTTGGCGGAGAAGCCGCCGTCCTCGCCGAGCCACCACTGCAGTCCGTACCCCTGGTTGAACGGGGCCGACGGGCGCGTCGACCGCGTCACCCACGAACCGGGGACGACCTGGCGCCCGTTGGCCTTCCCGCCGTTCAGGTACAGCAGGCCGAACCGCGCGAAGTCGCGGTCGGTGGCGTAGTAGCAGCAGTACCCCATGCTGTTGCCGTTGGAGTCGTTGCCCAGGTAGGCCTTGGAGGCCATCCCGGCCGGTCCCCAGATCTTCTTCTGGACGTACACGTGGTACGGGACTCCGGTCGCCTTGGCGACGACCCAGGAGAGCACGAACGAGTTCATGCTCGTGTACTCGAACCTGGTGCCGGGCTCCCAGCCGCGCTTCTGCTGCTTGGCCAGTTCGGTCAGCGGATACCCGAGGCTCGCGGCGACGTGCACGAACGGGACGTTGTAGGTCTCGGTCCACTGGATGCCCGACGACATCCGCAGCAGGTCGCGGAGTGAGACCCCGTCGTACCCGGAGCCCTTCAGTTCGGGGACGTACCCGGTGACGGGGTCGTCGATCGAGCCGATGAAGCCCTCGCCGAGCGCGATGCCGACGGCCGCGGAGGTGAACGACTTCGCCATCGACCACGACTGGAACAGGCTGTCGCGGCCGGCGGCCACGTACTGCTCGAAGACGATGTCGCGCCCGTCCAGGACGACGAATCCCTGCGTCCCCGTCCGGGCGAGGTAGTCGCCGAGCGTGTGCTTCTGGCCGTCGTAGCTATAGGTGACCGAGAGCGGCCGGTACGCCTCGCGGAGCGCGACGGGGTCGGGCGAGGGGAGC
>NZ_SMKY01000656.1 GCF_004349235.1 Actinomadura darangshiensis
GCCCCAAGGCGACAAGCCACACCAGATCAAACCCGGCAACTCTGACTCCCAGGCCCGCCCAAGCGACCCGGTAAAGCCCCCCACCAGCACCAACAAGCGCCCAAGCGAAAACGCCAAACCGCGCCCAAGTACTAGCGACACCCGCCATGCCCCCGCCGAGCACGCCGAGAGCGTCATTCCGGAGACTTCACCCAACACCGCGAGCAGCCCTCAAGTACCGCCAGCAGAGCCCACCGAAGGCAACAGCCCGGGAGCGCCGTCCAACCCGGGAGCACCGTCCAACCCGGGAGCACCGTCCAACCCGGGAGCACCGTCCAACCCGGGAGCACCGTCCAACCCGGGAGCACCGTCCAACCCGAGAGCACCGTCCAACCCGGGAGCAC
>NZ_SMKY01000074.1 GCF_004349235.1 Actinomadura darangshiensis
GGTGCGCAGAGTCCCTTCGACGCCCCGCGACGGCTGGGCGGAGCGGGTCGAGGCGCATGGCCTGGCCTTCCACCGCACGGCGCACCCCGAGCATCTGACGCGCCCCTACTGGGACGAGTCCGTGCACTACGTCTTCGAGATGGACGAGGTCCTGGCCCTGGAAGGGGTCGTCGAAGAACTGCACCGCATGTGCCTGGACGTGGTGGAGCACGTCGTGTCCACCGGCCGCTATCACGTCCTCGGCATCCCCGACTGGGTCGCGCCTCTGATCGAGGAGTCGTGGCGTCGCGGCGACCCGCACCTGTACGGGCGGTTCGATCTGCGTTACGACGGCCGTGGGCCCGCGAAGCTCCTGGAGTACAACGCGGATACGCCGACCGCCCTCGTGGAGAGCGCCGTCGTCCAGTGGTACTGGCTGCAGGACACCCACCCTGGGGACGACCAGTGGAACTCCCTTCACGAGCGGCTCGTGGCCCGCTGGAAGGAGATCGTCCCCAACGTGGACGGCGGGCCCGTCCACTTCGCTTGGACGAGCGGTGACGAGACCGGCGAGGAGGTCATGACGATCGCCTACATGCAGGAGACCGCCGAGGAGGCGGGCCTGCCGGGCGTGGCGATCGCCATGGAGGACATCGGCTGGGACCCGGCGCGCGGACGGTTCGTCGACCTCGACGAGCGGGAGATCCGGACGTTCTGCAAGCTCTACCCCTGGGAGTGGATCGTCGCGGAGCCGTTCGGGCGCAACATCCCGGGGACGCCCACGTCCTGGATCGAGCCGATCTGGAAGATGGTGCTGTCCAACAAGGCGCTCCTCGTCCTGCTCTGGGAGCTGTTCCCAGGGCACCCCAATCTGCTGCCCACCTACCTCAACAATCCGTCGAACCTGACGTCCTACGTGCAGAAGCCGCTGCTCGGACGGGAGGGCGCGAGCATGCGCATCGTCACGCCCGACGGCAGTGAGCAGCGGACCCAGGGCGACTACGGCGCGGAGGGGTTCGTCTTCCAGGAGTTCTGCGCGCTGCCCGACTTCGACGGCGAGCATCCCGTCCTGGGCGCATGGGTGGTGAACGACGGCGCGGCGGGGATCGGCATCCGGGAGACGTCCGGGCTCATCACGGACGACACGTCATCGTTCGTCCCGCACCGCATCCCGCTGTAGGCCGTTGTAGGCCCGTTGCAGGACGCGCCTACTGCAGCGTTGACGGGACGTCGAAGGTGGCGACGACGGCCTGCCAGACCCTCTTGGCGGATTCGCCGTCGGCGAGGGCCTGCTCGATGGTGCGACCGCCCAGTTGGGCCATGACGTGGTCCCTGGCCACACTCTGGGCGTATCGCTCGCCGAACTGCTGATTCATTCGATCCCAGAAAACTGTGAGCCGCACACGCCCACGCTATCCGACAGAGCGTTCTCCCCAGGACCGCTTGATCTCGTCTGGGACCTCCTGTGGGCCGCCCTGGCGGTACTGGCGGTGCAGGCCCGTCAGGTAGCGCTCGACGCCCTCGATGACGCGGGCCGTCCGGTAGGAGGGGAAGACGTCGAACGCGTGCTGGGCGCCCTTCATCTCCGCGTAGAGGACGGGCGACGAGGAGACGTCCCGTAGGCATTCGACGAAGCGGCGTGCCTCCGCCACGGGGATGAGGGAGTCGCGGCTTCCATGGATGACGAAGAAGGGCGGCGCGTCCTCGCGGAGGTACGTGACAGGGGACGCCCTGGCGTACGCCTCCTGGTTGTCCGCGAAGGGCTGCTTGACCACCATCCGCTCCATGAGGTGTGTGGTGCCCATGGGGCGAGGCCAGGGGCCGGCCTCGAAGAAGTTGTAGACGCCGTAGAACGGGACGGCCCCCTGCACGCGGGTGTCGGCGTCCTCGAAGCCCGGCTGGAACTCCGGCACGTTCGCGGTCAGCGCCACCATCGCGGTGAGGTGGCCGCCTGCCGAACCGCCCGTCACGCAGAGGAAGCCGGGGTCGGCGCCGTACTCCTCGGCGTGCTCCTTGTACCAGGCGAGGAAGTGCTTCAGGTCGATCAGGTGCTCCGGCCAGGTGGCGCGGGGGCTGAGGCGGTAGTTGACGTTGAAGCCGACCCATCCCTGGAGGGCCATGTGGTTGAGCAGCGGCAGCCCTTGCTCGCGTTTGTCGCCGATGACCCACGCGCCGCCGTGGATCTGCATCAGCCCCGGCCGCAGCCCCTCGCCCGAGCGTTCACCGGCGGCATGGAAGACGTCCAGCTTCAGGCGCAGCCGGCCGTCCTGCCGGTACACGATGTTGCGTTCGACCCGCACCCCCTTGCGCGGGATCAGGCACAGCTGCGGAACGATCAGGTGCGCGAGCGGATACGCGGGAGCGCCTTCGGGGTCCAGGTCGAGTGGCGCGCCGCTGTCTCGCAGGGTGACGACCGTACGGCGGGACGCGACGAGGGTGGCCGCGACCCCCGCCATGCCGAGGATCGCCAGGACGAGCCCTGTCCAGCCCGCCCAGCCGTCCAGTCCACCGAAGCCGGCGACGAGCGCGGTGGCGGCGGCCCAGGTGACGAGCACGTGCGGCGCCATCTCGATCGTCAGCCAGCCCCAGAAGAAGCTCGGCGCCAGCAGGACGGCGCTGCGCCGGGGAGCGTGCGCGTTGCCCGCGGCCAGAGCGAACAGGATCCCGAGGGCGAGGAGGACGTAGGGCATCGAGGCTCCTTGGCGGAGAGTGGCCTACCCGTAGACCTTGCCCGTACAAGCGCTTGCTTACAAGGTGACGCACGCCACTCGCCACCGTTTTGTCGGACGCCTGAGGCAGTATGGCGCCATGGGCGGTGACGTGCTCGAACGTTTCTCCCCGGCGACCCGAGCCTGGTTCACCGGGGCCTTCGCCGCGCCCACGCCCGCCCAGGCCGGGGCCTGGGAGTCGATCGCCGGCGGCGACAACACGCTCGTCGTCGCGCCGACCGGGTCCGGCAAGACCCTCGCGGCCTTCCTGTGGTCGCTCGACAGGCTCGCCACCGAGGCGGTCCCCGAAGAGCCGCTGCACCGCTGCCGCGTCCTGTACGTGTCGCCGCTGAAGGCGCTCGCCGTCGACGTCGAGCGCAACCTGCGCGCCCCGCTGACCGGCATCCGCCAGGCGGCGCGGCGCCTCGACCTGCCCGAACCGGGCGTCCGGGTCGGGATGCGGTCGGGCGACACCCCGGCCGACGAGCGCCGCCGGCTGGCCGTCAAGCCGCCCGACATCCTCATCACGACGCCGGAGTCGCTGTTCCTGATCCTGACCTCGCGGGCGCGCGAGTCGCTGCGCGGGGTGGAGACGGTCATCGTCGACGAGGTGCACGCCGTGGCGGGCACCAAGCGCGGTGCCCATCTGGCGCTCTCCCTCGAACGGCTGGACGCGCTGCTGGAGCGTCCCGCCCAGCGGATCGGCCTGTCGGCGACGGTCCGCCCAGCGGACGAAGTGGCGGCGTTCCTGGGCGGGACGAGAAACGCCGTGGTCGTCCAGCCGCGTTCCGACAAGGTCTTCGACCTCGACATCGTCGTCCCGGTGGAGGACATGGGCGAGGTCGGCCAGTTCGTCGACAACTCAGGGGAGCCCGACCCGCGCCAGCGCAGCATCTGGCCGCATGTCGAAGACCGCCTGCTCGACCTCATCCAGGCGCACCGTTCGACGCTCGTGTTCGCCAACTCCCGGCGGCTCGCCGAAAGACTGTGCGGACGCCTGAACGAGCTCGCCTATGAGCGCGCGACAGGCGACCCCCTGCCCGAGGACCACTCCCCCGCCGAGACGATGGCCCAGGCGGGCGCCGCCAGAGGGGCGCCCCTGGAAATCGCCAGAGCGCACCATGGCTCGGTCTCCAAGGAAGAGCGGGCGGGCATCGAGAACGCCCTGAAGGAAGGGCGGCTCCCGGCCGTGGTGGCGACGTCCAGCCTGGAACTGGGCATCGACATGGGCGCGGTCGATCTGGTCGTCCAGGTGGAGTCGCCCCCGTCCGTCGCCAACGGCCTCCAGCGGGTGGGACGCGCCGGCCACCAGGTCGGCGCCGTGTCGAAGGGCGTCATCTTCCCCAAGTACCGCGGCGACCTCGTGCAGACGGCGGTGGTGGCCGAACGCATGCGCGGCGGCGAGATCGAGGAGCTGCGCTATCCGCGCAATCCCCTCGACGTCCTCGCGCAGCAGATCGTCGCGATGGTCTCCATGGACGAGTGGACGGTCGACGACCTCGAATCCCTCGTCAAGCGCGCCGCTCCCTACGCCACGCTTCCCCGCACGGCGCTGGAGGCGTCCCTCGACATGCTCGCCGGGCGCTACCCCAGTGACGAGTTCGGCGAGCTGCGTCCCCGCCTCGTCTGGGACCGCGTCACCGGCGTCCTGCGCGACCGTCCGGGAGCACAGCGCCTCGCAGTGACGAGTGGCGGGACGATCCCAGACCGCGGCATGTTCGGCGTGTTCCTCGTAGGCGAAAAGTCATCGCGCGTGGGGGAACTCGACGAGGAGATGGTCTACGAGTCGCGCGTCGGCGACGTGTTCGTCCTCGGCGCCAGCTCATGGCGCATCGAGGACATCACCCCCGACCGCGTCCTCGTCTCGCCCGCGCCGGGCCAGCCAGGCAAGCTGCCGTTCTGGCACGGCGACACTCTGGGCCGTCCCGCCGAACTGGGCCGCGCGCTCGGCTCGTTCACCCGCGAACTGGCGGGGCTGCCCGCCGAACAGGCGCAGGAACGCGTCACCACCGCCGGCCTGGACGAATGGGCCGCCGCCAACCTGGTCTCCTACCTGGCCGAGCAACGGGAGTCCACCGGCCACCTGCCCGACGACCGCACGATGGTCGTCGAACGCTTCCGCGACGAACTCGGTGACTGGCGCATGGTCGTCCACTCCCCGCTGGGCGCGCGCGTGCACGCACCCTGGGCGCTCGCCATCGCGGGCCGTCTGCGCGAGCGGTACGGCGTCGACGGGCAGGCCATGCACGCCGATGACGGCATCGTCATCCGCATCCCCGACATGGACGAGCCGCCCGGCGTCGACCTCGCCCTCTTCGACGCCGACGACATCGAGCGCATCGTCGTCGACGAGCTGGGCGGGTCGGCGCTGTTCGCGGCCAGGTTCCGCGAGTGCGCGGCGCGTTCGCTGCTGCTCCCCCGCCGCCGTCCCGACAAGCGCATGCCCCTGTGGCAGCAACGCCAGCGCGCCGCGCAGCTCCTGGGCGTCGCGAGCAAGTACCCGTCGTTCCCCATCGTGCTGGAGACGATGCGCGAGTGCCTGCAGGACGTATTCGACGTCCCCGGCCTGGTGCAGCTCATGCGCGACATGTCGGGACGCAAGGTCCGCATGGTCGAGGTGGAGACGCCCGAGCCGTCCCCCTACGCGCGCTCCCTGCTGTTCCGCTACGTCGGCGCGTTCATGTACGAGGGCGACTCGCCCCTCGCCGAGCGCCGCGCCCAGGCCCTCGCGCTCGACTCGGCGCTGCTGGCCGAGCTGCTGGGCCAGGCCGACCTGCGCGAGCTCCTCGACCCGGACGCCGTCGCCGAGACCGAGCGCGAACTCCAGCGCCTCGCCGCCGACCGCCGGGCCCGCGACATGGAGGGCGTCGCCGACCTCCTGCGCACCCTCGGCCCCCTGACCACGGCGGAGGCGGCCGAGCGCACCCTCCCCGCCTCCGCGGACCCCGGCGGCGCGGAAGTGCCGGGCTCCGGTGGCGACCACTTGGACAACGGCGCGGGGGCGCCCGATCCGGGCGGTGACGCCGAGGCCCCGGTCCCCGCCGCGGCGCTGGTGGACGTCTCGCGGTGGCTGGCGGAGCTGGAGGCGACGCGGCGGGCGATCCGGGTGCGGGTCGCCGGAGAGGAGCGCTGGGCCGCGATCGAGGACGCCGGGCGGCTGCGGGACGCGCTCGGCGCGCCGCTTCCCGTGGGCGTCCCGGAGGCGTTCCTCGAACCCGTCGACGACCCGCTCGGCGACCTGGTCTCCCGCTACGCGCGCACGCACGGGCCGTTCCGGGTGGGCGAGCCGGCCGCGCGGTTCGGGCTGGGCTCGGCCGTGGTCGCCGAGACGCTGCGGCGGCTGGCGGGTGCGGGCCGGGTCGTCGAGGGCGAGTTCCTGCCGGTCGAGGCGGTGGCGGGCCCGCTGACGACCGAATGGTGCGACGCCGGCGTGCTGCGGACGCTGCGGCGCCGCTCCCTGGCGCGGCTGCGCGCCGAGGTGGAGCCGTCCCCGCCGGAGGCGCTCGGCCGCTTCCTGCCGATCTGGCACGGGATCTCAGGCGGGTCGCGGCTGCGGGGCATCGACGCGCTCGTCCAGGCGATCGAGCAGTTGCAGGGGTCGGCCGTGCCCGCCTCGGCGCTGGAGACGCTGATCCTGCCGTCGCGGGTGCCCGGCTACAGCCCCGCCATGCTGGACGAGCTGACGTCCGCGGGCGAGGTCGTGTGGGCGGGCCAGGGCGGGCTGCCGGGCGGCGACGGCTGGGTGGCGCTGTACCTGGCCGACACGGCGCCCCTCCTCATGCCGGAACCCGCCGAGATCACGCTCACCCCTGCGCACGAGGCCGTCCTCGACGCGCTCGGCGACGGCGGCGCGTTGTTCTTCCGGACGCTGTCCGACCGCGTGAACCAGCACGTCACCGCCGCTGACGCCGACCTGGTCACCGCCGTGTGGGACCTCGTCTGGTCCGGGCATCTCACCAACGACACGATGGCCCCGCTGCGGGCCGCGCTCGGGTCCGGCCGTCCGACGCACCGCTCCAGGACGACGCGCCGGGGCCGTCCCGTCCTGCCGTCCCGGACGGGTCCGCCCACGGTCGCCGGACGCTGGTGGCCGCTCCCCGGACGCGAGTCCACCGCGACCCTGCGTTCGCACGCGCTCGCCGAGTCGCTCTTGGAGCGGTACGGCATCGTCATACGCGGCGCCGTCGCCGCCGAACGCACCCCGGGCGGGTTCTCCGCCGTGTACCCGGTGCTGCGCGCGTTCGAGGAGACCGGGCGGTGCAGGCGCGGCTACTTCGTCGAGGGCTTGGGCGCCGCCCAGTTCGCGTTGCCCGGGGCCGTCGACCGGCTCCGCGCGCTGCGCCCGGCGGCTTCGGCGCCGGACGACATCTCCGCGCTCTGGGAGACGCCGCAGAAACCCGGCGTCCGCGCTCTGGTGCTGGCGGCCGCCGACCCCGCCAATCCGTACGGCGCCGCCCTGCCCTGGCGCGTACGCGACGACGAGGCGGCCAGCGGCCACAAACCGGGCCGCAAGGCCGGCGCCCTGGTCGTGCTGGTCGAGGGGCATCTCGTCCTCTACGTCGAACGCGGCGGCCGCACGCTGCTCACCTGGGACGACGACCCGGACTTCCTGCAACCGGCCGTCGACGCGCTCGCGTTGGCCGTCCGTGAGGGGGCACTCGGCAAGCTGACCGTCGAACGCGCCGACGGCGAGGCGATCAACGACTCCCCGCTGGCCGCCGCGCTGAAGTCGGCCGGCTTCCATCCGACTCCCCGCGGGCTGCGCCTGCGCTCCTGACCTCCCGGCGAGCGGAGGGCCACGGTCACGGCGGCCGCGCAGACCGCGACGCCCAGCAGTGATGTCCAGGTGAGCGTGCTGCCGAACATCACCCAGCCCCAAAGCATCGTGGTCGGCGGGGTCAGGTACAGCAGCGCGGACACACGCGCGACTCCGGTCCGCCGCACGTTGACCCAGTACAGGCCGTATCCGCCGAACATCGCGAGCAGGACCAGGATGGCGATGGCCGTCCAGAACACGGGGTCGCCAGGCGGGACGAGGGAGCCGTCCACGCCGGCGATCCCCGAGAACAGCACCGCGCTGATGCCCGCTTGAACAGCGAGCGCCTCGGGAAGGTCCACCGCGGGCCGGGTCCGCCGTTCGAGCAGCGTCGCCCCGACGAGGGAGAGCATCGCGGCCAGCGGCAGCGAGTACGCCCATGCGGGCGCGCCGCCGTTCAGGTCGCCGCCGACGACGAGCGCGACCCCGCCGAGCCCGGCGGCGAATCCGGCGAACTGCCGGCGGCTGATCGTCTCCCCCAGCACGGGCACGGCGAGCGTGACCGCGACGAGCGGCTGGAGCGCGGTGATGAGGCTGTTGATCCCCTCGACGACGCCGTGCTCGGCGGCGAGGAAGACGCCGTAGAGGTAGCCGACCTGGCCCAGTGTCCCGATGAGGATGTGCAGGGCGAGGTCGCGTGGCGGGATGCGGCGTCTCCGCCAGGCCAGCCACCCGCCGAGCGCGGCCGCGCCGATGATGAACCGCCAGGCCAGCAGGGAGCTCGCGGGCGCGGCCCGGGTGCCGAGCTCCGCGCCGATGAAGCCGGAGCTCCACGTCACGACGAACGCGGCGCCCAGCAGGCCGTCCCGATGGCGGATCCGCACGTTCCCTCCCGAGGTATACATACCGGTATAGCTACAGACTACCTATACCGGTATGTATACTTGCGGTCTACCGCCGCGGAAGGAGACCGTGATGCCCGTCCAGGACCGTCCGCTGACGCCCGCCGGCCGGCGGGTGCTGCGGGTCGCGAGCGAGCTGTTCTACGAGCGCGGCGTCGGCTCCGTCGGCATGGAGCTGATCGCCGCCGAGGCCGGGGTCACCAAGAAGACCGTCTACGACCGGTTCGGTTCCAAGGACGCGCTGATCCTGGCCTACCTGGACGCCCGCGACGAACGCTGGCGCGACTTCATGACCGGCCGGATCGCCGAGGTCACCGGCCCCCGCGAGCGCGTGCTCGCCACGTTCGACGCCCTCGGGGAGTGGCTGGCCACCGAGTCGGGGCGCGGCTGCTCCATGGTGAACGCCTGCGCCGAACTGCCCGACCCGGCCCACCCGGTCCACCAGGTCGCCGCCAAGCAGAAGGCATGGGTGAGGGCCCTCTACGCGGACCTGGTGGACGACGGCACGCTGGCCGACCAGCTCCTCATCCTGCACGAGGGCGCGGTCGTGGCGTTCAGCGTGGGCGGCATCCGCGACGCCGCCGCGAAGGCCCGCGCCGCCGCCGGCGCGCTCCTCCCCCGGGCGCTCAGCGCCGGCGGCCCTTGAACACGTTGATCAGGCCGCGCAGGGCCCGCTCGTCCAGGGACCCGAACGGGTTGTCGTGGACGAGGTAGGTCCACGTCGCGGACGGGCGCTTCAGCCCGGCCGAGTCGAGGTCGATCCCGTCCTCCGACGCCGTCAGCGCCTCGAAGGAGGCCACGGACCGCTTCCGCGCGTCGCCGAGCAGCCGCTTGCCCGCCGGGACGGCCTCCCGGTTGAACTCGATCAGCGGGTCGAGGCCCCGGCCGAGCGACCGCAGGTGGATGCCCTCGCGCAGGTCGGCGAGGTAGGCGAGGTGCTCGGCCCAGCACCGGTCGAGCTGGAACAGGACGATCTGCCGCGCGGCGTCCGCCACGGCCTCCGCGCCCGCGGTCTTCGTGAGCTCGGCGTGCCGCTCCGCCGCGCCGGACGCCATGGCCCGGTCGGCGGCGCCGCCGTTCAGGACCGCGTCCCGCTCGGCGAGCAGCTCGCGGCGCTGCAGCCCGATCAGGTGGTTGTACCGCCACGTGTTGCGGTGCAGTTCGAGATCGACGCCCTCGGCGACGCGCTGGGCGTGCCCGACGACCCAGTGCGCGCCCTTGTCGGTGACGAGCCCCTCGTCGCCGGCGGAGCCCCTGGGCCTGCCCTCCGGGTCCGCCTCGTCCGGCGCGTACCGGGTGACCAGGTCGTCCTGCAGGCTGGTGAAGAACACCGAGCCGCCGGGGTCGCCCTGGCGCCCGGCACGGCCCCTGAGCTGGTCGTCCAGGCGGCTGCTGTGGTAGCGGCCGGTGCCGATCACCAGCAGCCCGCCGGCCTGCGCCACCCGGTCGTGGTCGGTGCCCCCGGTCTCGGCGGGCGCCGTGCCCGGCGGGGCGGACGGGCTGCCGCCGAGCCGGATGTCGGTTCCGCGCCCGGCCATCTGCGTGGAGACGGTGATCGCGCCGTGGGCCCCGGCCTCGGCGATGATCGCGGCCTCCTCGGCGTCGTTCTTGGCGTTGAGGACGACGCGGTCGAGCCCGGCGCGGGCGAGCCGCCGGGCGAGCCGCTCGGACTCGGCGACGTCGCCAGTCCCGACCAGGACCGGCCGCCCAGCGGCGTGCGCGGCGGCGATCTCCTCGACGATCGCGACCTCCTTGTCGGCGGCGGTCGCGTAGAGCCGGTCGGGCCGGTCGTCGCGGACGCACGGCCTGTTCGGCGGGACGACGGCGATCCGCAGCGCGTAGAACTCGGTGAGCTGGCCCGCGACCGCCATCGCCGTGCCGGTCATGCCGCACCGCACGCGATAGCGCCCGATCAGCTCCTGCACGGTGATCGAGTCGAGGATCTCGCCGCTCGGGGACGCGGCCAGCGCCTCCTTCGCCTCGACCGCCGCCTGCAGCCCGTCCGGCCAGCGCTGCAGCAGCGCGACCCGGCCGCGCGACTCGCTGATCAGCTTCACCGCGCCGTCCCGGACGATGTAGTCCACGTCCCGGTGCAGCAGGACCTCGGCGTGCAGCGCCACGTTCACCGCGGTGAGCGCCCCGAGGTTCTCCGGCGCGTAGAGGTCGAGCCCGAGGACGCGCTCCACCTCGCGCGACCCGGCGGACGTCAGCTGGACGTTGCGCGCCTCGTCGTCGGTGGCGTAGTGCAGGCCGGGCCGCAGCCGCCGGACGAGGTCGGCGTACTGCGGGTCGGCGGCGTCGAGGTCGGCGGCGCCCGCGAGGACGAGCGGGACCATGGCCTCGTCCACCAGCACCGAGTCGGCCTCGTCGACCAGCGCGACGGACGGCTCGGGCAGCACGAGGTCGGCGGCGCCGGTGGCGAGCCGGTCCCTGAGCAGGTCGAAGCCGACCTCGCTGACCGGCGCGTACGTGACGTCGGCGGCGTACGCGGCCCGGCGCTCGGCGGGCGTGGACGACTGCCCGACCCATCCGACCGACACCCCGAGCATGGCGTACAGCGGCTCCATCCACTCGGCGTCGCGCCGCGCCAGGTAGTCGTTCACCGACATGACGTGCACGCGGCGCCCGCGCAGCGCGTGACCGGCCGCGGCCAGGGCCCCCGCCAGGGTCTTGCCCTCACCGGTGGCCATCTCCGCGACGTGCCCGGACAGCAGCGCGAGCGTCCCGACGAGCTGGACGTCGAAGGGCCGCTCCCCCAGCGTCCGGCGCGCGGCCTCCCGGCCGAGCGCGCACAGCTCCGCCAGGTCCTCCTCCTCGCGGAGGACGGAGGCGGCGGCGGTCAGCTCGCCGTCCGGCAGCTCCCGGACGCGGGACTCGCGCGTACCCGCGTCCTCGACCAGGGCGCGGAACGGCGCCAGATCGACGCTCCCCGGCTTCTGCACGAGGCGCCGCAGCCGCTCACGCAGCGCCATGGCGTCCCCTCGGTTCGTCGTTCACGGTTTCCCCCCAACGGGCGGATACGAGACTGCGTCCTTCCATGATCCCAGCGCCGAGTAGCAGGGACGCCCGCGGCGTGTCCGCTGTTGGTCTGACCTCGATTTCATTCCTCGGACGGATCCCACCCGCCCCGTGGTTTGAGAGCATGAGGACATCACGGGGTTTGCGGTGGCCAAGGGGAAAGCGTCACCGCGGAACGGGGTTTCGCCATGACACCTACGGCACGCAAGGCCGCCGCGCTCCGGCGGAAGCGTCAGATCATCAGCCAGACCGTCATCGACCGCGCCCTGAACGATCCTCGGCGCCACAAGGAGGTCGCCGTCGCGGCGGCGACCGCCAAGTAGGGAACGTTCCGGACAGCGAATCGAGCGCCTCCGCCGGCTCGGCGGGGGCGCTCGCTCGTGCTAGGACCCGGCGGGGGCGGAGAAGACGTCGTCGCGGGCCTGCTCCAGCGCCGCGTACAGGGCGCCGCGCAGGACGTGGTTGCCCGTCACCCCGGTCACGGCGACGGCGGGGCGGGTCGGGCTGATCCGTCCGACGGTCTCCTCGATGCGGGCGGCGAGGGGCAGCCCGCCGGCCCGGCCGAGCCGTCCCGACAGCACCACCAGCCCCGGGTCCAGGACGATGTTGACCGAGGTCACGCCGTAGGAGATGCGGTTGGCGAGCTCGTCCAGGAACGCGCCGCCGCGATCCTCGTCGGCGGCGGCCGCCCGGACGCAGTCCACGGCGGTCGGCTCGGCGATGCCGTGCTCGTGGGCGAGCGCGCGGACCGCGTCCGCGCCGACCAGGGCCCCGTAGCCGCCCGCGAGGGTGGGCGTGCCCCAGGTGTCGGACTCGGTCACGCCCTCGTCCTCCGGGCCGCGGCGGGCGGCGCCGAGCGGCAGCGGCGCGCCGGGCACGGGCAGGTAGCCGATCTCCCCGGCGCCGCCCCACCGGCCGCGGTGCAGCCGGCCGCCGAGCATCACCGACAGGCCCATGCCGCGGTCGAGCCACATGAGCGCGAAGTCGTCGGCGTCGCGCGCCGACCCGTACGCCCGTTCGGCGATGGCGGCGAGGTTGACGTCGTTCTCGATGGTCACGGGGCGGCGCAGGTCGGTCCGCAGCGCGGCCAGGACGCCCTCGTGCCAGGCGGGCAGGTCGAAGGAGAACTTGACGTCGCCGGAGTCCGGGTCGACGACACCGGGGGTCCCGATGACGAACGCGCTCAGCCGCGACACCGCGACCTTGGCCGAGCGACACGCCTTGGTGACGGCGCTGTGCACCATCTTCACGGGATCGTCGGCGCCGTTCGGGTCCACGGTGACCTGGGCGGCGATGTGCCCGGTGATGTCCGCGACGCCCGCGGTGACCCCGTCCGGCCCCACCTCCAGTCCGGCGACGTAGGCGCTGGACGGGACGACCGCATAGAGTGCGGCGTTCGGCCCCCGCCCGCCGGCCTGCTCGCCGACCACGGAGACGAGCCCGCGGTCCTCCAGCCTGGACAGCAACTGGGACGCGGTCACCTTGGACAGCCCGGTGTGCTCGCCGATCTGGGCGCGGGTCAGCGGGCCCTGCTCGACGAGCAGGTCCAGCGCCGCGCGGTCGTTGAGCTCACGCAGCAGCCTCGGCGTTCCCGGGCGTCTTGCCATGCTGGCACCCCTGATGTCTCAATCCGCTAACGAGCAGTTTTGTTTAGGAAAGTTTCTTGTTAGTTTACGCCCAAGCGCCGACCGGTCCGGTACCCCGGGCCGGGGGCGTGCGCAGAGCGCGGACTGGCGAGCAGGGCGCCCGCGAGCGATGCGAACGCGAGAGGGGCATGGCTTGAGACCCTAAAGGGTCCGTGCCGTCCCCACCCGCACCGCAGGCCACAAGGCCGCGCGAGGCGATGCCGGAAAGGATCCCCAGTGAAGTACATCAAGATTGCGGCCACGGCGGCCGCGATCGCCCTGGCCGCCACGGCCTGCGGCGGCGACAAGAAGGACGACGCGGGCGGCGGCGGCAAGGACCCGGCGCAGCTCAAGGTCTGGATGATGGGCGACGGGACGCCGGAGCAGACGAAGTTCCTCGACGGCGTCGAGACGGAGTTCAAGCAGAAGCACCCGAGCACCGACGTCCAGATCAAGTACGTGCCGTGGGCCCAGGTCGCGACCACGTTCCAGAAGGCCGCCGCCGGCGGCCAGGGTCCCGACGTCACCGAGCTGGGCAACACCGACGTCCAGTCGCACATCGAGCAGGGAAGCCTGGCCGACATCAGCGACGAGTTCAAGGGCTGGGCGGACGGCAAGACGCTCAACAAGACCGCGCTCGGCAACGACACCGCGGACGGCAAGACCTACGCGGTGCCGTGGTACGGCGGCGTCCGCGGCGTCTGGTACCGGACGGACTGGTTCCAGGAGCTCGGCATCCAGCAGCCGAAGACCTGGGCCGACCTGACCGCCGCGGCCAAGAAGGTGCAGGACTCCAAGAAGGTGCCCGGCATCGGCATCCCGAGCGACCAGACCAACGCGCTGCTCAGCTTCATCTGGGGCAACGGCGGCGAGGTCGCCGTCTCCGACGGCAGCGACGGCTGGAAGGGGCAGCTCGACCAGCCGCCGGCGATCGAGGCGGTCAAGTACTACGCCGGCCTCGTCAGCACCGAGAAGGTCGCGCCCGAGAAGTACATCGGCAAGGACGAGCTGCAGGGCCCGCAGCGCGACTTCGCGCTCGGCAAGCTCGGCATGTACATCGACGGCAGCTGGGCGCTGAAGGAGATGACGAAGGTCTCCAAGAAGAACGCCGACAAGTGGGCCGTCTTCCCGATCCCGGGCAAGACCGGCGGCAGCGCCCCGGTCATGGCGGGCGGCTCCGACATCGCGGTCTGGAACGACAGCAAGGCCAAGGGCGCGGCCTTCGACTACATCACCGTGCTGAACAACGCCAAGAACGCCAAGGCGTGGGCGGACTACAGCGGCTTCTCCTCGATGCGCTCGGACGTGAAGTTCTCCGACCCCAAGCTGGAGATCTTCACCTCGATCGCCGGCAACACGAAGTTCCCGCCGATCAGCTCCGGCTGGGGCGAGTTCGAGCAGGCCAAGAAGGTGCTGCCGAACGCGGTCAAGGCGATCATGCAGGGCAAGTCCGCCGAGGAGGAGATGAAGAAGGCGAACGAGCAGGCCAACACGCTGCTGAACCCGTAGTCATCGGCTGATCGGAACGTCCATGCTCGACACCGCTCCCGCGGTGCGGAAAGCGCCCGGCCGGAAGTCCTCCGGCCGGGCGCGGCCCCGCCGCCGGCCCCGCCTCGGGCCCTACCTGCTGATCGCGCCGACCGTGCTCGTGATCGCCGTCCTGATGTTCTGGCCGATGATCCAGATCGGGATCATGTCGTTCCAGAAGGTCGGCAACCGCCAGCTGCGCGGCGAGCCGGCCGAGTCGGTGGGGACCGAGAACTTCGACAAGATCCTCAACGACCCGTTCTTCTGGCAGACCCTCCGGCACACCGTGCTGTTCGCCGTCGTCGCGGTGAGCCTCACCCTGGTCGTCGGCACCCTGGTGGGCCTGCTGCTCCACCGGCTCGGCAAGCGGATGTCCGGCTTCGTCGCCGGCGGCGTGATGGTCGCCTGGGCGACCCCGCCGGTCACCGCGGCGATCATCTTCAGCTGGCTGTTCGGCACCACCGGCGGCCTCGTCAACTGGTGCCTGGACCTGCTGCCCGACTTCCTCGTCGGCGGCGGCTGGAGCGACTACAACTGGTTCGCCACGCCGCTGTCCACCTACACCGTCCTCACCGTGTGCGTCGTCTGGCAGGCCTGCCCGTTCGTCGCCGTGTCGGTGCTCGCCGGGCTGAAGAGCGTCCCGGGCGAGCTGTACGAGGCCGCCCGGGTGGACGGCTCCGGCCCGTGGCGGACGTTCTGGAGCCTCACCTACCCGATGCTCAAGCCGATCTTCCTGGTGCTGGTCGTCATGTCGATCATCTGGGACTTCAAGGTCTTCACGCAGCTGTTCATCATGTCCGGGATGGCCAACCGCGACTCGTTCAACCTGTCGCTGTACGGCTACTCCGAGGCGTTCGGCTCACTGAATCCGAAGCTCGGCATGGGCTCGGCGATCGCGCTCGTGCTGACGATCATCCTGCTCATCGTCACCGCCCTGTACGTGCGGGTCATGGTCCGGCAGGGGGAGACGAAATGAGAACCTCACTGCGGCGCCGGATCCTGCTGAACGGGACGGGCCTGCTCGTCTTCGCGCTCGCGGTCTTCCCCGTCTTCTGGATGGCGTCCACCGCGTTCAAGCCCAACAACGAGATCTTCAGCACCACGCCGAAGCCGTTCCCCTCGCACCCGACGCTGGACCACTTCGACCTGGTGCTGAACGGCGGCATCGCCGAGGTCTCCTTCTGGGAGTACTTCCGCAACAGCGCGATCCTCGCGATCGTCACCGTGCTGGCCTCGGCCCTGCTGGCGCTGATGGCGGCCGTGGCCGTCGCCCGGTTCCGATTCCGGTTCCGCACCACGTTCCTGATCATGCTGCTGGTGGTGCAGATGGTCCCGCTGGAGGCGCTGGTCATCCCGCTGTTCGTCGACCTGAAGCAGCTCGAGCTGCTGAACAGCCTGTCCGGCCTCGCGATCGTCTACATCGGCTTCGCGGTGCCGTTCGCCATCTGGATGCTGCGCGGGTTCGTCGCCGCGGTGCCGCGCGAGCTGGAGGAGGCCGCCGCCATCGACGGCGCGGGCCCCATCCGGACGTTCTTCCGGGTCATGCTCCCGCTCGTCGCGCCCGGACTGGTCGCGACCAGCATCTTCTCCTTCATCACCGCCTGGAACGAGTTCATCTTCGCGTTCACGTTCCTGGACGACCAGAACAAGTACACCCTGCCGATCATGCTGCAGTTCTTCTTCGGCCGCAGCGGCAACGCCTGGGGGCCCATCATGGCAGCGTCCACGCTGCTCACCATTCCCGTCATCGTCTTCTTCCTGCTGGTCCAGCGCCGCATGGTGTCCGGCCTCACCGCCGGGGCGGTGAAGGGGTGACGACCGACGACATCGCGACCACGGCGGAGATCGCCCGGCTGGCGCGCGGTACGCTGCTGCCGTCGTTCACCGGGGCGAGCGCGCCGCGCTGGCTGCTGGACGAGCTGGAGCTCGGCCTCGGCGGCGTCACGCTGTTCGCCCTCACCGGGAACGTCCCCAGCCCGGAGTCGCTGGCCGCGCTCACCGCGCAGATGCGCAAGGCGGGCGACCCGTTCGTCACGATCGACGAGGAGGGCGGCGACGTCACCCGGCTCGGCGGGCACGCGACCGGCAGCCCCTACCCGGGCAACGCCGCGCTCGGCGCCGTGGACGACCCGGAGCTGACCCGGCGGATCTACCGGTCGCTGGCCGCCGAGCTGGCCGAGGTCGGCGTCAACTTCAACTTCGCCCCCTCGGTGGACGTCAACACCGCCGACGACAACCCCGTCATCGGCACCCGCTCGTTCGGCCCCGACCCCGAGCTGGTCGCGCGGCACGCCGCCGCGTCCGTCACCGGCACGCAGGAGGCGGGCGTCGCGGCCTGCGCGAAGCACTTCCCCGGCCACGGCGCGACCGTGGAGGACTCCCACCTGGGGGTCCCGATCGTCGACGCCGACCTGGACCTGCTGGACCGCCGCGAGCTGGTCCCGTTCCGGGCGGCGATCAGGGCCGGCACCCGCGCGGTGATGACCGGGCACCTCAACCTGCCCTCGATCACCCGCGGCACGCCCGCCACGCTGTCCCCGGAGGCGATCACCGGGCTGCTCCGCGAGCACCTCGGCTACCCGGGGGTGATCGTCACCGACGCGCTCGACATGGAGGGCGCGAGCGGCGCGATCGGCATCCCGGAGGCGTCCGTGCGGGCCCTCATCGCGGGCGCCGACCTGCTGTGCCTCGGCCCGCACGAGCACTCCGAGACCGTGGAGGCGACGCTCGCGGCCGTCGACGAGGCCGTGCGGACCGGGCGGCTGCCCGTCACCCGGCTGGCGGACGCCGCCGAGCGCACCGCCCGGCTGCGCGCGTGGCTCGCCGGGAACAGCCCCGCCGTCGTCGACCGGGCCGCCGGGCTGGAGGCCGCGCGGCGCGCTCTCCAGGTCACGGGAGCGCTCCCAGGCTGGGCCGCGGCGCCGCTGGTGGTCGAGACGGAGTCCAGCGGCAACATCGCGGTCGGCCCGACGCCGTGGGGACTGCACCCGTGGGCGCCCGACGCCGTCCGGTCGGACGGCGCGGACGGGGCGGCGGACCGCGTCCTGGATCGTGCCAAGGGACGCGGGCTGATCGTCGTCCTGCGGGACGCGCACCGGCACGCCGCGCAGCGCGCCCTCACCACGGCGCTGCTGACGGCCCGTCCCGACACCGTCGTCGTGGAGATGGGCCTGCCCGTCTGGCGCCCCGGGGCGGCCGTCTACCTGGCCACCTACGGCGCCGCCGCGGCCAACGCGCAGGCCGCGGCCGAGCTGCTCGGCCTCACCTCCGCCGCCTGACGCGGGCACCGGCCCGTGGCACGCCCGCCGGACGAAAACGCCCGGTTCCGGCGGGCGTGCCACGTCAATGTGCCGGTGCGCAACCCGAGTGGTCCGATCGACAAGGGATAATGGCCGTATGCGATTGTCCGCCAGGGTCGACTACGCGTTGCGCGCCGCCGCCGAGCTTTCGGTCGCCGGGAGTCACCCGGTGACCGCCGTCCAGCTCGCCGAGGCGCAGCAGATCCCGCCCAAATTCCTGGAGAACATCCTCGGCCAGCTGCGCCGGTCCGGGCTCGTCCGCAGCCAGCGGGGACCGGAGGGCGGCTACTGGCTGGCGCGCCCGGCCGAGCGGATCTCGCTGGCCGACATCATCCGCGCCATCGACGGGCCGCTGCTCGGCGTCCGCGGCGAGCGTCCCGAGCACGTCGGGTACGAGGGGCCGGCGCGGTCGCTGCAGGAGGTGTGGATCGCGCTGCGCGCCAGCGAGCGCTCGATCCTGGAGCAGGTCACGCTCGCGCACATCGCCGCCGGGGAGCTGCCCGGGCCGGTCCGCAAGCTGACCGAGGACCCGGCCGCCTGGGAAAGCCCCTCCCTCATCTGATCCGGTGCCGGAGGGCGATGTCGTCTGGCTGACCGCCCGGCGGCTGCGCGAGGCGCTGGCCGGGCGGGTGCTGACGCGCTCCGACTTCCGCGTCCCGCGGCTGGCCACCGCCGACCTGCGCGGACGCACGGTCCTGGAGGCCGTGTCGCGGGGGAAGCATCTGCTCGTCCGGGTGGAGGGCGGGCTCACCGTCCACACGCATCTGATGATGGAAGGCCGCTGGCAGATCCGCCGGGCCGGTGCCCGCAGCGGAGCGCCCCCGCGCGACCACCGGGTGCGGCTCGTGCTGGCCAACGCCGAATGGCTGGCGGTCGGCTACTCGCTCGGCGTCGTCGAACTGCTCCGTACCGCCGAGGAGGACAAGGCCGTCGGGCATCTCGGGCCGGACCTGCTCGACCCGGCCTGGGGGCCGGAGATGGCCGCCGAGTGCGCCACGCGGCTGGCCGCGGAGCCCGGACGCGCGATCGGCGAGGCCCTGCTCGACCAGACCCGCCTCGCCGGGATCGGCAACGTCTACAAGGCCGAGACCCTCTTCCTGCGCGGTGTGCACCCGTGGACCGCCGTGCGGGACGTCCCCGACCTGCCCGCCCTCGTGGAGCTGTCTCACCGCCTCCTGGACGTCAACAAGGAGCGGCACGGCCACATCACCACCGGTGAGCTGGCCCGCGGCCGGGAGCACTGGGTGTACGGGCGGGCCGGGCGCCCCTGCCGGCGCTGCGGAACCCGGATCGAGCGCGCGGACCAGCGGTCCGACGCCGGAGAGCGCACCGCGTTCTGGTGCCCGCGCTGCCAGCCCGCCTGATCAGCGGACCGTCACCTGGCCGTTCGCCACGGTCAGCACGGCCTGCGGGTCGCCCTCACCGCAGTGCGGGCCGTTCGGGAACGTGGCCCTCGGGGTGACGTCGAGGCTCTTGCTGAAGTAGTTCCGCCCGGCTGCGTCGCGCAGCTTCAGGGTGACCTGGACGGGTGTCTTCGGCAGATCTCCGACCCGGGCGAAGCCGGACTTGCCCCCGTCGGGAACGGCGTGCGCGCCGCAGACGTCGTCCGGATCGTCGCCTTCGCAGCCGTCCGAGACGGTCTTCGAGGTCGGCGTGAGCTCGATCCGGGGGTCCTGGCACGCCCCTCCCCAGCACACCCGCAGGGACGCCGACGCGACCCGGGAGCCGTCGGGGACGACCACGCTCAGCCCGGGCATCGACCCGATCGCCGTGCAGCGCCGCTCCCCGTCGCCGGAGTCGCAGGCGGCCAGGGCGAGCATCGCGGCGCCGGCGGCCGCGGCTGTGCGAAGAAGGCGCATTCCTCATGATCATCACATGGCGCGCCGGGCGGGTGGCGGAACGCGCAAAAAGGCCCCGGCCCGCCGGAATCGGCGTGCCGGGGCCTTATGTCGCGGTCGGGTCCGCCGGGAGGGCCGGAGCGGGGCCCGGTGGCGTCCGTCAGGTCTGCGCCTGGAACATCCAGTGCTGCTTCTCAAGCTCGGCCGTGATGCCGATGAGCAGGTCCTGCGTGACCTGGTCGGGCTCGTCGGTCGCGGCGATGCGCTCGCGGAACCGCCCGATGATCTGCGCCAGGATGTCGGTGACGGCGGCGACGACCTTGTCGTCGTCGAGGTAGCCGGCCTCAAGCTGCTGGATCGCGGTGCGGTCGGCGACCGTGCGGGCACGTCCGTCGGGGTTCACGCCGATCGCCACGGCCCGCTCGGCGACATCGTCCTGGCCGCCGCGGGCGAGGGTGACGACCTCGTCCAGGTGCTCGTGCACGACCTTGAAGTTGCGCCCGGTGAGGTTCCAGTGGGCCTGCTTGGCCAGCAGGGAAAGATCGATCAGGTCGACGAGGGCACCCTGCAAGGCGTCCCCGGTGACCTTCAGGGCCGCATCGGTGAGCGGGCTCTTGATCGCCGCCATGGTCGGGCTCCTTCCGCGTCGTTACGGTTGCTCTGTACAACACGGAACGATCCCCGGAAATGCCGCGTTCATGCGTGAGGCCGCGCACACCCGCGGCCCCGCGGTAGGGCATGAACGCACCGGGAGACGGTCAGGCGGCGACCATGTCCGGGCGGAGTTCGCCGGTGATCTCCTCCGGGGTCTCCGGAATGCTCTCGGTGGTGATCCGCTCGTGCTCGGGCGCGCCCGCCATGACGGGCTCGTGCTGCAGCTCGGCGAGCGCCAGTTGATCCGCGACTTCCCTCAGGACGTGCGACAGCGGTACGCCGAGGGCCTTGCAGATCGAGGACAGCAACTCCGAAGAGGCCTCTTTCTGCCCCCGTTCGACCTCGGACAGGTAGCCGAGTGACACCCGCGCGGCCGCGGACACCTCACGGAGGGTGCGTCCCTGGCGCAGCCGCAGCTGCCGCAGTACGTCACCGAGCAGCTGGCGAAGCAGGACCATCGTCTCGCTCCCTCCCTCAGTTCGGACCATCTGCCGGTTCCACCGTACCCGCCCTGACGGTGGCGATGGCAGACCGTTGATTCCGTGTTCGCTCGGAACGTAACGCTGTAATCAGCCCCGATCTTCCCGGTCTGCCCGAGCCTCCCCGCTCTCGCCCTCCACGTCAAGTCCGAGCAAACGGCGTCTCAGCAGCTCAAGGGCGTGCACGACGGTCATCCGCCGGATCACCGCGCGGATCTCGGGCCCGGTCCCGGGCACGGGGAGTTTCGGACTGACCACCGTGTGCGAGCCTCCGGGTCCGGACAGGCCGATATAGACCGTTCCCACAGGGTGCCCGTCCTGCGCGTCGGGGCCGGCGACGCCCGTCACGGCGAGGCCGTACGTCGTGCCGAGCGCGTCCCGCACCCCGGCGGCCATCGCGGCGGCCACGTCCGGGTGGACGGCCCCGTGCTCGGCGAGAAGCTCCTCGGGGACGCCCAGCAGCCGCCGCTTCACGTCGGTCGCGTACGCCACCATCCCGCCCGCGAACGTGGCGGACGCCCCCGGCGCCCCGCTCAGCTCGGCGCCGATGAGCCCGCCGGTGAGTGACTCCGCCGTGGCGACGGTCTCCGCGCGCTCGATGAGCGCCCGGTGCACGACCCGCGCGAGCGACTCGTCCTCGGCCCCGTAGACGGCCGAGCCGAGCAGCTCCCGGACGCGCGCCTCGACGCCCGCCAAGCGGGCGGCCGCGTCGCGACCGGCCACGGTGATGCGGATCTTCACCTCGGCGGGGTCGGGCAGGTAGGCGAGCCGCACCCCGTCCATCGCCTCGACCTCGGCGAGCCGGGTCGCGACGACCGACTCCCACATCCGGGCGGTGCGCAGCGTCCGGCGCGCCACCGCGGGCAGCCCGGCGATCTCCGCCAGCTCCGGCAGGACGACCTCGTCCATGATCGTGCGCATCTCGAACGGGACGCCGGGCAGCGCGTAGGCGATCCCGCCGGGCAGCTCGACGCGCAGGCCGGGCGCCGAGCCCGCGGAGTTGGCCAGCACCCGGGCGCCCGCGGGGACGTCCGCCATGCGCAGCGCCATCGGCTGCAGCTCGCGGCCGGCCTTGGCGACCCGCTCGCGCAGCCGCCGCTCCAGCTCCGCGTCGCGGACGAGGGCGACGCCGGCCGCCTCGGCGAGCGCGTCGCGGGTCACGTCGTCGTAGGTGGGGCCGAGCCCGCCGGTGGTGATGACCGCGTCGGCCCGGTCGAGCGCGGACGTCACCGCGGCGACGATCACGTCCACCTCGTCGCCGACGACGACGCTGCGGGTGACCTCGACGCCGTGGTCGGCGAGGCGGCGCCCGAGCCACGCCGCGTTGCCGTTGACCGTGTCGCCGAGGAGGAGTTCGTCGCCGACGGTGAGAAGTTCGACCCGCATCCCCCGAACCTACCGGGCGGGTCCGCGACGGGCCCGGCGGACCGCGGGTTGCCCGGGAAAGGCGGCCGATTGAGGACGGCCCCCGTGCGGGCCGTTCGCACCGGTCCAATCCGCGTATTCCTTTTCCGTGGCCGCCGAAATGCGGCGGCCGTGCTTCGGCCGCCCCGCGCGGACCCCGTCCGACGCTCCGCGCGGGCGAGGCGGCGGCCCGGGCGCGGATCGACGCCGCGCGCCGCCGCCGGCCGGCCGAACAGCGCGGAGAAGCGCAGGTCACATTGTGAGTCAAAACTCATTCCGCCGATTCGTGCGCACGGACGGGAACAGGGATAATCACTTAACGCAGCACCCGCTGGAACGGGGCCGCGGGACACGACCGGGGTGGGCGTGCTCCCGCGGCCCGCTCCCGCTCCAAGCTGACGAATCGGTGTCAGGTACCGCCCGGATCCCTGGTCACCGCCGGGACCGGTCCGTAACGTCCGTCGCATGATCACCGTCGTCGCGGGGCTGAACGTCTTCCCGATCAAGAGCGCGGGGGCCGTCCCGCTGACCAAGGCCGAACTCACGCCGAACGGGCTCCGGCACGACCGGGAGTTCATGCTCGTCCGCCCGGATGGCCGCCACCTGTCGCAGCGGGAGATCCCCGAACTCGCGCTGCTGCGACCGGACTTCGACGGCGTGAAGCTCACCGTCCACACGACGCTCGCGGCGTCGCCCCTCGTGCTGGAGGCGGTGGACGGCCCGGCCCTCGACGTGACCGTGCACCACCGTCCCTGCCAGGGCATCGACCAGGGCGACGAGGCCGCCGAGTGGTTCTCGGACGTCCTCGGGCGCCCCTGCCGCCTCGTCCGCTTCACCGGGACGCGTCCCACCAAGCGCGGCGGCGGGACGCTGACCTACGCCGACGGATACCCCGTCTCGGTGCTGTCCGCCGAGTCGCTGGACGATCTGAACCGGCGGGTGGACGTCCGACTTCCGATGGCCCGTTTCCGTCCCAACATCGTCCTGCGCGGCCTCGGCCCCTACGGCGAGGACACCGTCACCCGGCTGCGCGGCGACCGGGTGGAGATCGAGCTCATCAAGCCGTGCGGCCGCTGCGTCATCATCAACACCGACCAGGTCACGGCCGGCCGCTCCCCCGAACCGCTCCGCGCCCTCGCCCGCTACCGCACCGGGCGCTGGGCGGGCGACCGCGAGATCATGTTCGGCCGCCTCGGCGTCCCCCGCTTCCTCGGGACGCTGCGCGTCGGCGCGGAACTGACCGCCTCCTCATCGCTTGGCGATTGACAGCGATCGCTATACGATTGGCGGCGTGGACGAACCGATCGACCGTGCCCGGGTGCAGGCGGGCCTGCGGCTCATCGCGCGCGGGCTGGAGGAGCTGGCCGCGGCCCTCGACGGCCCGGACGAGCCCGGGGAGCTGGAGCGGACGGCCCGCGTCATCCGCGACTGGGGCGACCGGGGGCTCCGCAAGAACGAGGCGTCCGCCCTGTTCAGGCGGCACGGCTTCGCGCCGCAGACGACCGGCGGCTGGACGCGCGGCGACTGGATCGACATAGGCGACGACGGGCTGCGCTACCTGACTGCCAAGTCCCGCGAATGGCTGGCCGGACACGACGAAGGGGAGGAACCGTGACGGAGACCTTCACAGTGCGGATCACCGTCCGCGGCTACGAACTGGACACCCAGGGCCACCTCAACGGCGCCGTCTACCACCAGTACGGCGACCACGCCCGCTGGGAGTGCCTGCGCGCCGCCGGCATCTCCGTGGACGAGCTGATCGCCACCGGCGTCGGGCCCGTCACCCTGGAGAACACCATCCGCTACCACCGCGAGCTGCACGCGGGCGACGACGTCGACATCACGTGCGCGTTCGACTGGGGCGAAGGCAAGACCTTCCGGATGCGGCAGGAGCTGCGGCGGGCGGACGGCGCCCTGGCCGCCGAGATCACCAGCCTCGGCGGGCTCATGGACCTGGCGGAGCGGCGGCTCGTCCCCGACCCGGGCGCGCACTGGCGCGCCCTCGCGCAGACACCCGGACTGCTCGGGCTCTGAGGCGCCCCGTCAGGACGCGTCGCCGGCGGTGCGGCGCCCGCGCCACGCCCGGACGACGTAGTCGGCGCCGGTCACGACGGTGACGACGAGGGCGGCGCCCATCGTGGCCCAGCGCAGGTAGTCCAGCGGCCCGGGCAGGATGTAGAAGCCGATGGCGAAGACCTGGAGCATCGTCTTCAGCTTGCCGCCCTTGCTCGCCGCGATCACGCCGCGGCGGATGAGGGCGAACCGCATCACCGTGATGCCGATCTCGCGCACCATGATCGCGGCCGTCACCCACCACCACAGCTCCCCCATGACCGACAGGCAGACCAGCGCGGCGCCGGTCAGCGCCTTGTCGGCGATCGGGTCGGCGATCTTGCCGAAGTCGGTGACCAGCCCGCGGGCGCGGGCGATGTCGCCGTCGATCTTGTCGGTGATCGAGGCGACCGCGAACACGGCGAACGCGGCGAGCCGCCAGCCGGTGCCGTCCAGGAAGAACAGCCAGACGAAGACGGGCACCAGCGCGATCCGGGCGAGCGTCAGCGCGTTGGCGATGTTCCAGACGCCGGCCGGCGGCGGCTCCTGCGAGCCCGCGACCGGATCGGGAGTGCCCGCGATCATGACATGTCCGCGCTCAGGTCCACCCCGTCGCTGTCCACGACCCGGGCCGCGACGATGTCGCCGAGGGCGAGGCCCTCCCCGCGGACGAGGACCGTCCCGTCCACCTCGGGCGCCTGGTGCTCGGCGCGGCCCTCGAAGCCGCCGTCCTCGCCCTTGTCCTCCAGCAGCACGCGGACCCGCGTGCCGACGCGGTCCTCGGCGCGCTGCGCGGTCAGCTCCTCGGCGAGGCTCGACAGCTCCTCGACGCGGGCGGCGACCTCGGCGGGGTCGAGCTTGCCGTCCAGATTCGCGGCCTCGGTGCCGTCCTCGTCGGAGTAGCCGAACACGCCGACCGCGTCGAGCCTGGCCGCCGACAGGAACCGCACCAGCTCCTCGACATCGTCCTCGGTCTCGCCGGGGAAGCCGACGATGAAGTTGGAGCGGACGCCCGCCTCCGGCGCCAGCGCGCGGATCTGGTCCAGCAGCCCGAGGAACCGCTCCCGGTCGCCGAACCTGCGCATCGAGCGCAGCACCGGGCCGCTCGCGTGCTGGAACGACATGTCGAAGTAGGGCGCGACGCCGGGCGTGCCGCAGATCGCCTCGATGAGCCCCGGACGCGTCTCCGCCGGCTGCAGGTAGCTGACCCGGACGCGCTCGATCCCGTCCACCGCGGCGAGGTCCGGCAGCAGCTTCTCCAGCGCGCGCAGGTCACCGAGGTCCTTGCCGTAGGACGTGGAGTTCTCGCTGACGAGGACCAGCTCGCGGGCGCCGTGCCCGGCCAGCCAGCGCGCCTCCTCCAGCACCTCCGCCGGCGGACGCGACACGTACGCGCCGCGGAACGCCGGGATCGCGCAGAACGTGCAGCGGCGGTCGCAGCCGGACGCCAGCTTCAGCGGCGCGACCGGGCCGCCGCCGAGGCGCCGCCGCAGCACCCGCGGGCCGGACGCGGGAGCGACCCCGTCCGGCAGGTCGTCCTGCCCGCCGTGCCCGGGAACCGCCACCCGGGAGGCGGCGCGCTCGACCGGGCTGATCGGCAGGAGCGTGCGGCGGTCGCGCGGAGTGTGCGCGTCGTGCGCGCGTCCCGCCACGACGTCGTCGAGCCGCTCGCCGATCGCGGTGTAGTCGTCGAAGCCGATCACCGCGTCGGCCTCGGGAAGCGCCTCCGCCAGCTCCCGGCCGTACCGCTCGGCCATGCAGCCCGCCGCCACGACCTTGGCGCCGGAATCGTGCGCGGCCAGCAGCGTGTCGATCGAGTCCTTCTTCGCGGCCTCGATGAACCCGCAGGTGTTGACGACCACCACGTCGGCGCCGTCGGCGCCGTCGGCGCCGTCGGCCAGGTCCCAGCCCGCGTCCTCGATGCGCGCGGCGAGCTCTTCGGAATCGACCTCGTTGCGGGCGCAGCCGAGCGTGATGAGCGAGACCTTGCGGCGAGTGGACATGCCCCTAAAGGTAATGGGCGCGGCCCCCTGGCAGCACCAGCGGCCCCATTCAGGCGGGTCGTCGCGGGAGGACGGCCCCGCGCCCCCGGCTACGCAGGTTCGGGGTCGTTGCGGTCGAAGCTCAGCCGCTGCACGCCCTTGCCCTTGCCGGGCGAGCCCAGGTCCTTGCCGTTGACGATCAGATTGACGCTGCCGCCGACGCCGATCACCAGCTTGACCTTCTTCTTGGCGGTGAAGTCCTTCTGGTCGCCCTCGCGCAGCATGCCGCTGAACAGCGACTTGCCCTTGTCGCCGCGGACGTTCAGCCACGTCGTCCGCTTCGCCTCGACCCGCACCTCGACCTTGGTGCGCGGAGCCTCCGCCACCGGGCTGTTCTGCTGCGCCGGAGCGGACGCGCCGGGCGTCGGAGTCGGCGGCGGGGGCGTCCCGGCGACCTGCTGCGCCGTGCGCCGCTCGCCGCCGCCGTCGTGCCCGACCACCTGGACGACCCCGTAGATGACGACCAGGGCGAGGGCGAGCGCCATCGCGGCGCTCCAGTTCGGCGACCTGCGCTCGCGGAACGCGACGGGCTGCTCGGGCTCGAACGCCGAGATCGCCGACACCGGCTGCGGGGCGCCGCCGTGCGCCGCGTCGAAGTCGGCGACGAGCGGTTCCGGATCGATGCCGATGACCCGCGAGATGCTGCGGATGTGGCCGCGGGCGTAGAAGTTGCCGCCGCACGTGGAGAAGTCGTCGGCCTCCATGCCGCGGATCACGGTCTCGCGTATCCGCGTCTGGAGACTCACCTGTGTCACCGAGAGACCGGCCCGCTGACGCTCCTCCGTCAAGGTCTCACCGATGCTCACGCCGGGCCTCCTCTGAGGAGCTCATGGCCATTCCGCAGGACTGCGCGACCAGTCTAGGAACGGCCTGCCCACTCGGCGACTGCCAACACGTTCGAAACAGGGCAAGATTTCGCATCATTCCGCAATGCCCGTCCCCGCGCGGTCAGCCGCCGCCGCGCAGCTCCGCGAGCACCCCGGGGAGATCGTCCGGCTTCGCCAGCACGTCCCGCGCCTTGGAGCCCTCGCTGGGCCCGACGATGTCGCGGCTCTCCATCAGGTCCATCAGCCGCCCGGCCTTGGCGAACCCGACGCGGAGCTTGCGCTGCAGCATCGACGTCGACCCGAACTGCGTGGACACGACCAGCTCGATGGCCTGGACGAGCAGGTCCATGTCGTCGCCGATCTCCTCGTCGATCTCCTTCTTCGGCCCGGCGGCCGCGGCGACGTCCTCCCGGTAGTGCGCCTCCATCTGCCCCTTGCAGTGGTCGACGATCCCGTGGATCTCCTTCTCCGCCACGTAGGCGTTCTGCAGGCGCATCGGCTTGCTCGCGCCCATCGGCAGGAACAGCGCGTCGCCCTGCCCGACGAGCTTCTCCGCGCCCGGCTGGTCGAGGATGACGCGGCTGTCCGACAGCGACGACGTCGCGAACGCCAGCCGCGACGGCACGTTGGCCTTGATGAGCCCGGTGACGACGTCCACCGACGGACGCTGCGTCGCCAGCACCAGGTGGATGCCGGCGGCGCGGGCGAGCTGGGTGATGCGGACGACGGAGTCCTCCACGTCGCGCGGCGCGACCATCATCAGGTCGGCCAGCTCGTCGACGATGACGAGCAGGTACGGGTACGGCGTGTAGACGCGCTCGCTGCCGGGCGGCGGCTTCAGCTTGCCCGCCTTCACCGCCTTGTTGAAGTCGTCGATGTGCCGGTACCCGGACGCGGCCAGGTCGTCGTAGCGGCGGTCCATCTCGCCGACGACCCAGTCGAGTGCCTCGGCGGCCTTCTTCGGGTTGGTGATGATCGGCGTGATGAGGTGCGGGATGCCCTGGTACATCGTCAGCTCGACCCGCTTGGGGTCGACGAGGATCATCCGCACCTCGTCCGGGGTGGCGCGCATCAGGACCGAGGTGATGAGCCCGTTGATGCACGTCGACTTGCCGGCGCCGGTGGCGCCCGCGATGAGGATGTGCGGCATCTTCGCCAGGTTCGCCACGACCGTGCGTCCCTCGACGTCCTTGCCGAGCCCGACCACCATCGGGTGGTGCTCGTTGGTCGCGGCGGGCGAGCGCAGCACGTCGCCCAGGCTCACGATGTCCTTGTCGGTGTTCGGGATCTCCACGCCGATCGCGGACTTGCCGGGGATCGGGGAGATGATGCGCACGTCGGCGCTCTTCACCGCGTAGGCGATGTTCTTCGTCAGCGCGATGACCTTCTCGACCTTCACCGCCGGGCCGAGCTCGATCTCGTACCGGGTGATCGTCGGGCCGCGGGTGAACCCGGTGACCTGCGCGTCGATGTCGAACTGCTCCAGCACGCCGGTGAGCGCGTTCACGACCGTGTCATTGGCCTTGGTGCGCGGCTTGCTGACGCTGCCGGGACGCAGCGCCGCCGGGTCGGGCAGGACGTAGATCTCGCCGGACGACGACAGCGGCAGCTGCTCGGACCGGCGCGGCGCCGGCGTCGGGTCGCGCACGTCCGGTGCCGCCGGGGCGTCGGCCTGCGACGCGCCCGCCACGTGCTCGTCCATCGGCTCGTCGTCGGCGGGCGGCGCGGGCGGCGGGACGTCCGCGCCGAACGGGTCGGGCTCGAACAGCTCGTCGGCGAGGTCGCGCTGCGGCCGGTCGGCCTTCTTCGGGTCGTCCTCCAGCAGCGGCGTGTCGTACGGCCTGGAGTGCTCGCCGACCTCCAGCTCGCCGTCGTCCTCGCCCTTCTTCTTGCGGCGGCGCTTCTTCGGCGCCTCCTCGGCTTCCTTCCCGTCCGCGGACGGGCGTTCCGGACGGCCCTGCAGCGTCGCCACCGCCCACAGGTCGGCGACCCGCTCGGGCACCTTCGCGATCGGGGTCGCGGTCACGACCAGCAGCCCGAACCCGGCCAGGAGCAGCAGCAGCGGGACGGCCACCCACCCGCTCAGCGCCGCCTCCAGCGGGGCCGACACCAGCCAGCCGATCACGCCCCCGGCCTCGCGGACGCGCTCCATGTCCTTCGCCGGGGACGGGACCCCGGCGGCGATGTGCAGGATGCCGAGCACGCCGACGCCGAGCGCGGTGATGCCGATGACGACGCGGCCGGTGTCCTCGTGCTGCTCGGGGTGGCGCAGCGTCCGCCACGCCAGCAGCGCCAGCAGCACGGGCAGCGCCATCGCCATGATGCCGAGGCCGCCGCGCACCACCTTCTCCAGCGCGATCGTGACGACGCCGTCAGGCCGGAACCAGGTGACGGACGCCAGCACGATGGACGAGCCGAGCAGCGCCAGCCCGAGCCCGTCGCGGCGGTGCTCGGGGTCGAGGTTGCGGGCCCCGTGCCCGTAGGCGCGGAAGACGGACCCGACCGTGACGGCCGCGAGCAGGTACAGCTTGAACAGCAGCTTGAAGAACCCGAGGACCGCCTGGGAGATCGGGTCGGGCTTCTGCGGGGGACGCCCCCGCCCCGAGCCGCGGCCCCCCTTGGCGGTGCCGCTCGGTCGCTTCCGGGGGGACGAACCTGCGGACTTGCGCGCCGCCGTGCCCCCCGCACGCGAGGAGGTTTTCGCGCCTCCGGACGCACGTGTGGCCATGGTAATGAGAGTAACCAAGGAGCCCCGCGGTTCCCGGGATGACGGACGGGCGTGTTGAAGAACCGGCGGGAGGGCGCGAGAACGGACGGCCGCGGGGTGCCGCGGCCGTCCGTCCGGGGCGTCAGACCTCGACGACGACCGGGACGATCATCGGGCGGCGGCGGTAGTTGTCGCTCACCCACTTGCCGACGGTCCGCCGGATGAGCTGGCCGAGCTGGTGCAGGTCGTTCACGCCGTCGCCGGCCGCGTCCCGCAGCACGCCCTCGATCCGCTCGATGATCTCGTCGAAGTCCTCGTTGACGATGCCCGCGCCGCGGGCGTGCACCTCGGGCCCCGCCACGACCTTGCCGGAGGTCGAGTCGATGCCGATGACGATGGAGACGAACCCCTCCTCGCCGAGGATGCGCCGGTCCTTCAGCGAGGTCTCGGTGACCTCGCCGACCGACAGGCCGTCCACGTACACGTACCCGGCCGGCACCGCGCCGACGATCTTGGCGCGGCCGCCCACGAGGTCGACGACGACGCCGTCCTCGGCGATGACGATCCCCTCGTCGGGGACGCCGGTGAGCGCCGCCAGCTTCGCGTGCGCGCGCAGGTGCCGCCACTCGCCGTGGATCGGCAGGAAGTTCGCCGGCTTCGTGACGTTGAGCACGTACAGCAGTTCGCCGGCCGACGCGTGCCCGGACACGTGCACGAGCGCGTTGCCCTTGTGGACGATCCGGGCGCCCCACCGGGTGAGGCCGTTGATGACGCGGTTGACCGCGTTCTCGTTGCCCGGGATCAGCGACGACGCCAGCATCACGGTGTCGCGGTCGGTGATGCGGATCGAGTGGTCGCGGTTCGCCATCCGCGACAGCGCCGACATCGGCTCGCCCTGCGAGCCCGTGCACACCAGCACGAGCCGGTCGCCGGGGATGTCGTCGATCTCCTTCTGCTCGACCATGATGCCCTCGGGGACGCTGAGGTACCCGAGCTCGCGCGCCACGCCCATGTTGCGGACCATCGACCGGCCGACGAAGCAGACCTTGCGGCCGTTGGCGACGGCGGCGTCCAGCACCTGCTGGACGCGGTGGATGTGGGAGGCGAAGCAGGCGACGATGAGCCGCTCCTGCGCGGTGCGGAACACCTCGTCGACGACCGGGCCGATGTTGCGCTCGCTGGTGACGAACCCGGGCACCTCGGCGTTGGTCGAGTCGGCCATCAGCAGGTCGATGCCGTCGGCGCCGAGCCGCGCGAAGCCGGGCAGGTCGGTGAGCCGGCCGTCCAGCGGCAGCTGGTCCATCTTGAAGTCGCCGGTGTGCAGGACGAGCCCGGCGGCGGTGCGGATGGCGACGGCGAGCGCGTCCGGGATCGAGTGGTTGACGGCGAGGAACTCGCAGTCGAACGGCCCGAAGGTGCGCCGCTCGCCCTCGGCGACCACGTCGGTGACCGGTTTGATGCGGTGCTCGACGAGCTTGGCCTCCAGCAGCGCGAGCGTGAGCCGCGAGCCGACGAGCGGGATGTCGCCGCGCTCGCGCAGCAGGTACGGGACGGCGCCGATGTGGTCCTCGTGGCCGTGCGTGAGGACGACGGCCTCGATGTCGTCCAGCCGGTCCCGGATGTATTCGAAATCGGGCAGGATCAGGTCGATGCCGGGCTGCTCGGTCTCGGGGAACAGCACGCCGCAGTCGACGACGAGCAGGCGTCCGCCGTACTCGAACACCGTCATGTTGCGGCCGATCTCCCCGAGCCCGCCCAGCGCGACGATGCGCAGGCCGCCTTCGGGCGGCGCGGGCGGGTCCGAGAGCTCCGGGTGAGGATGACTCACCGGGCAACCTCCGGAATGACTGCCTCGGGCACTTTGACTCCCCCTATCGTGAGGTCTTCTCGCAGGCGCGCCGCGAACTCCGGCGTGGCCTCCACCAGCGGCGCGCGGAGCGGGCCGCCTCCGGGGAGGCCGAGCAGGTTCAGCGCTGCCTTGACGGCGATGGCGCCCTGCGTACGGGTCATGATGGCGGTGACCACGGGCAGCAGCCGCCGGTGGATCTCCAGCGCCCGCCCGTGCTCACCGGCGCGGTATGCGTCGATCATCTCATGGAGTTCGACGCCCACGACATGGCCGACCACGCTGACGAACCCCGCGGCGCCGACCGACAGCCACGGCAGGTTGAGGTTGTCGTCGCCGGAGTACCAGACGAGGTCGGTCTCGGCCATCACCCGGGACGCGCCGAACAGGTCGCCCTTGGCGTCCTTGACGGCGATGATCCGCGGGTGGTCGGCGAGCTGCACGAGCGTGTCGTTCTGGATCGGCACTCCGGCGCGCCCCGGGATGTCGTACAGCATGCAGGGCAGGGCGGTGGCGTCGGCGACCGCCGTGAAGTGGCGGACGAGGCCCTCCTGCGGGGGCTTGTTGTAGTAGGGCGTGACCACGAGCAGCGCGTGCGCGCCGGCGGCCTCGGCCTGCCGCGCGAGTTGCAGGGTGTGCTCGGTGTGGTTCGTCCCGGCACCGGCGACGATCACGGCGCGGTCGCCGACGGCGTCGATGACCGCGCGCAGCAACCGGCTTTTCTCGTCGTCGCTCGTCGTGGGCGACTCGCCCGTCGTCCCGTTGACGACGAGGCCGTCATGGCGCCGCTCGTCGACCAGGTAGGTCGCGAGTCGCACGGCGCCGTCGTAGTCGACGCCTCCGTCCGGCAGGAACGGGGTGACCATGGCGGTCAGCATCCGTCCGAACGGAGCGTCAGTGGTTGTGCTGGGTGCCATGCAACGAACGGTACCGTTCCGGCCCGTCGACTTGGACCCGCAGGTCGAAGCCGGACTGTCCGAATACGGAAGGAAGCCGCCGCCACACGCTCGGGGGTACGCGTGGCGGCGGCTCCCACACTCGACATCGTGGCACGCAAATGCCTCGTTACGGGGTCAGTCCGGCCACTTCCCGGACTCGGTTGGATAACGTGACCCAGCGGTCATCTCATGCAGCCGGACGCGGAGCTCCTCGACGTCGGGAGTGCGCACCAGCTCGTTCCCGCGGACCGCCCACCAGAGCCCGGAACCGCCCCGCCCGATCCGCCATCCGGCGAACTCGGCCGACAGCTCGCCGATGCGGTCGGCGTCGTGCCGCGCGGCCTGCTGAGTGCCCATCGCCCTCGCCCTTCCGTTGCCGTCCGCCTGCCGGACCTTGACCTTCCGCACCCAGCAATACCCCCGGGCATGCCGGACTATCCACCCCTTTTTACCTGGGCATACGAGGATTCGGAACGTAGCCGGACGGCCTGCTCAGCCGGCCGGACTTTCCGTCGCCGGGGGCGGCCAGGCCGCGCGGTATCGGGCCCATTCGGCCGGATCGGTGGTCCAGTCCGCGTACACGCCGACGCCGTACGGACGCTTCGGCGGCCGCTTCAGGTCGTCGATGCCGCGCCGGATGCCACGCAGCGCGACGGGCAGGTCCTCCGCCCAGTCCATGAGGGGGCGGTAGGTGGGGACGCCCATGAACACGGTCGTGCGGTCGCCGATCAGCTCCAGGGTCGTCCGGGTGTGCCGGGCGAAGTGCCAGCCGGCGAGCGACCGCGTGGGCAGCGACACGTCGTAGGTCATGATCGCGACCTGGTCGGCCCGGTCGGCGACGGCGCGCAGGAACCCCTCGGTCGGACGCGGCGGGTAGTGGAGCGCCCCGCTCCGCGGGAGGAGCGCCTTGTAGACGGGCTGGGCGGCGTCCGCGAGCGTCGGCTGCTCCAAGGCCACCGACAGCAGCCCGCCCTTCGACCGCGTCAGCTCACGCGTGCGGTCCATGAGGGTCATGAACGCGCGGTCGTCGTAGTAGATGGGCTCGAAGTCGTAGTGGATGCCGTCGAACCCGAGGTCGAGGAAGATCGCGTCGGTCTTGAGCACCCGCTCCCGCACGGCCGCGTCGTCGAGGTCGATGACGCCGTGCCCGTCCACGACCCTGACCTGCCCCAGGTACGCCTGGGCGCGGACCCCCGGCGCGTACTTCCGCACGGCCTCGATGAGCTGCCGCGCGTAGCGGTACTTGCCCGGCGGCACGGTGCCGTCCGCCTCGAACGGCCCCGCGTGGAAGAACACATCGGTGATGCGGTTCTCCTCCAGCAGCTTCCCGAGCGCCCGGTACTCGGCGTCGCTGTGCGGCTCCCCCACCCACTGGTGCCGCGCCCACAGCGCGTTCGCCTCCGTGCCTCGCGCCTCCGGTTCGGGCTGCCACCACACCCAGGCGCCGGCGAACACCAGTGCCGCGAGGCCGGCCACGTACGCGGCCGCCCATCCCGTCCAGCGCAGAACGAGCCGCCCCTTTTGCCTCATCCGGCAATGATCCCGGATCGGCCGGGCGCTTCGCCCGCCCCGCGCCAGGGCTCCCC
>NZ_SMKY01000657.1 GCF_004349235.1 Actinomadura darangshiensis
GAAACGGGCGGTTTGCCTGGTGGCCTCGGACTGCGGGACCTGGACCGCATCTCCTGACGGGGGTGCGGTTCTGGTGGGCCCGGTTGTTTTTTGAGAACTGCACAGTGGACGCGAGCATCTCTGGCGAATGACGGGATCTTGCTGTTGGGGCCCCTTTCGGGGGTTTTGGTGGCGGGGTTTTGTTGTTTGTCTGCGATTTGTTTTGATCGTTTTGTGTGTTCAAGTTTTTTAGGGCATACGGTGGATGCCTTGGCATCAGGAGCCGATGAAGGACGTGGGAGCCTGCGATATGCCTCGGGGAGTCGGCAACCAG
>NZ_SMKY01000658.1 GCF_004349235.1 Actinomadura darangshiensis
CCCCCTCGATGCGAACCACCGGCACACCCCACCTCGCCACCGCCCACCCCAGCTACACCGTGCGCTGACGTGTGCCCGTGTAAGCGTCTGTGAGCGGCTGTTGCGGTACTCCGCTGCTGTACAGCAGTACGCCCGACCGGTTCATTACGAGTCTCACGAACAAGATCCACACCCGTCCAGACGCGTCCGCTGACCTGCTCGGCGACCCCCTAGGACGCCCCTGGGTTCCACCCTCGTCCAGCCCCATCCAGAACCGCCGTTAGCACACGCGTTAGCAAAGACGCGTGAGCCCCCTCGATGCGAA
>NZ_SMKY01000075.1 GCF_004349235.1 Actinomadura darangshiensis
CTCCTAGACCGCCTGGCTGCGGGGGCGGGGGGTTAGGTAGGGGCTAGAGGTAGCGGAGCCATAGATATGGGGTCGACAGGGCTACCGTGACCAGGGTGACGACGATGCCGTAGCGGGTGAAGCGCCAGAAGCTGATCGGGGTGCCGTTGCGGGCGGCGATGCCGAGGACGACCACGTTGGCGCTGGCGCCGATGGCGGTGGCGTTGCCGCCTAGGTCGGCGCCGAGGGCGAGGGCCCACCACAGGACGTGCCCCTCCTCGCCCGGGTGCTGCTGGACGAGGTCGGACACGATCGGGCTCATCGTCGCGACGTAGGGGATGTTGTCCACGATCGCCGACAGCCCGGCCGACGCCCACAGCAGCAGCATCGCGGCGACGCCGAGCCGGCCGCCGGTCGCGTCGGCGGCGGCCTCGGAGATCTTGCCGATCACGCCGGTCTGCACGAGGCCGCCGACCATCACGAACAGCCCGGCGAAGAACACCAGCGTGGGCCATTCGACCTCGCTGAGCGCCTCCTCGGTGGTCACCCTGGTGGCGGCGACGAGCAGCCCGGCGCCGAGCAGCGCGACCACGGACGGCTCGTAGTGCAGGACGGGGTGCAGCACGAACGCCACGACGACGACGCCGAGGACGGCGAGCCCCTGCGCGAGCAGCCGCCGGTCGGTGATGGCCTCCCGCTCCTCCAGTTCCATGATCTCGGCGGCGAGGTCCGGGTCGTAGCGGAACGCGGCACGGAACAGCCACCGGCACAGCACGCAGAACACGATCATCAGCAGCACGATCAGCGGCGCCAGGTGGACGAGGAAGTCGTTGAACGACAGGCCGCCGCGGCTGGCGATGATGATGTTGGGCGGGTCGCCGACGAGCGTCGCGGTGCCGCCGATGTTGGACGCCATCACCTCGGCGATCAGGTACGGCTCGGGCTTCAGGCCGAGCCGCTCGCAGACGAGGAACGTCACGGGCGCGACCAGCAGGACGGTGGTCACGTTGTCCAGCAGCGCGGACGCCGTCGCCGTGAGGATGACGAGCATGACCATCAGCCGGTAGGGACGTCCCCGCGCGCGCTTGGCGGCCCAGATCGCCACGTACTCGAACACGCCGGTGCGCCGCAGCACCGAGACGATGACCATCATGCCGAGCAGCAGGAAGACGACGTTCCAGTCGATCCCGGACTCGGAGGAGAAGAACGCGCCGTCGGCGTCGGTGACGTGCAGCAGCAGCATCAGGCCCGCGCCGCCGAGCGCCACCGCCGTCCGGTGCACCTTCTCCGACGCGATCAGCACGTAGGCGCAGACGAAGATGACGATCGCGGCGGTGGCCTGCACGGAGCCTCCTGATCGGCATGCGTCGGACGGGACCTGCCGACCAGACTTCCCGGCGCACCGGGAGCGACTCTAACCCGGCCCGGGCACCGCGAGCGAAGGCGGGGCCCTGTTGGGCGGGACCGGCGATGGTGGGGTTTTGCCTACCCCGATCGGCGTGCTGGACCCATCCCCGGCCGTCTCCGCCGTCCGTAGCTTCGTTCCCGAGGCGCTCCACGAGGGGGCACCGGGCGGAGGTGAGGACGATGTTCGGACGCAGGGAACCACGGCCGGCGCAGCAGGCACCGGGTGAGGCGCTCCGGCTTGAGAACGTGCGCCGCGTGTACGGCGCGGAGGGCAACCAGGTGGTGGCCCTGGACGGCGTGTCGCTGTCGTTGCCGGTCGGATCGTTCACCGCGGTGATGGGCCCGTCCGGGTCGGGCAAGAGCACGCTGCTGCAGTGCGCGGCGGGCCTGGACCGTCCGTCCGGGGGCCGGGTGTTCGTGGACGGCGCGGAGCTGACCGGCGACGGGGAGGCCGCGCTGACGAGGTTCCGGCGGCAGCGGATCGGTTTCGTCTTCCAGCAGTTCAACCTGCTGCCGACGCTGAACGTGATGCAGAACGTGGTGCTGCCCTTGAAGCTCGCGGGCCGCCGGGTCGACAAGGCGCGGGCGCGGGCGGTCCTGGAGCGGGTGGGGCTCGGGGCGCGGCTCGGCCACCTGCCTTCTGAGCTGTCGGGCGGGCAGCAGCAGCGGGTGGCGATCGCGCGGGCCTTGGTGACCGAGCCGCGGGTGCTGTTCGCGGACGAGCCGACCGGTGCGCTCGACACCCGCAGCGCCCGGGACGTGCTGGGCCTGCTGCAGGAGTCGGTGCGGATGTTCGGGCAGACGGTGGTGATGGTGACCCACGACCCGGTCGCCGCGGCGCACGCCAACGCCGTCCTCTACCTGGCGGACGGGCGGATCGTCGGCCACCAGACCGCGCCGACCGCCGAGGCGGTCGCGGAGCGGATGACGCACCTGGCCGACGAGGTCGAGCGTCAGCGCACGATGGCGGGAGCGTGACATGTTCGGTCTGGCGATGCGTTCCCTGCGCAAGCGCGCGAGCGCGTTCACGGCGAGTTTCCTCTCGATGTTCCTCGGCTCGGCGATCATCATGGCGTTCGCCTCGATGCTGGACACGGCGTCGGCGGGCGGTGCGACCGGCCCCGCGGAGGAGACGCTCTCCACCATGGCGATCGTGGTCGGCGGCTGGGGCCTGCTGCTGGTGGTGTTCGCGGTCACCTCCACGCTGACCCTGTCGGTGCGGCAGCGGGCGGCGGAGATGGCGCTGCTGAAGAGCGTCGGCGCGACCCCCGGGCAGCTCTCCCGGATGATCGTCGGTGAGGCGGCGGGTCTCGCGGTGGCGGCGGCGCTGCTCGGGATCGTCCCGGGGATGCTCCTCGGCCGCGGCCTGCTGGGCCTGCTGCACGACACCGGCCAGGTGCCCGGGGACATCGGCTACAGCTTCGGGTCCGCGGGGCTTTCCATGGGGGTCGGCGTCACGCTGGTGTCGGCGGTCGCGGCCGCGCTGATCAGCGCGCGGCGCGCCACCCGGGTCCGGGTGGCGGAGTCGATGGCGGCCGCCGCGACCGACCGGGCGAAGCTCGGCAGGAAGCGGATCGTCTTCGCGGTCGTCTTCCTGTTCCTCGCGCTGGACGAGGCGATCGTCACCGTCACCGTGATGGACGGCGAGGGCAGCAACGCGATGATGACGTCCGGGCAGGCCGACATCTTCGCCGCGATCGGGCTGGCGCTGCTGGCCCCGGCGATCGTGCGGCGGGTCACGGCGCTGCTGGCCCGGCCGCTGCGGGCGCTCGGCGGGCCGTCCGGCGACCTCGCGATCAGCACCATGCGGAACCGGACCGGTGCCCTGGCGTCCGCGGTCAGCCCGGTCATTCTGTTCGTCGGCATCGCCGTCGGGACGGTGTACCTCCAGGCCACCGAGAACGCGGCCATGGACGCGGCCGGGCTGACCAAGTCGGCCGAGGACAAGAGCATCGAGACGCTCAACTTCGTCGTCACCGGCATGGTGGTGCTGTTCGCCGCGATCATGCTGGTCAACACGCTGATCGCGGCGACAGCGCACCGGCGCCGCGAGTTCGGCCAGACCCGGCTCGCCGGCGCGACCCCGCGCCAGGTGCTCGGCGCGGTGGCGGTGGAGTCGGTGGTGCTGACGGTCACCGGCGTGGTCTGCGGGACGGTCGCCTCGGTCTTCACGATCGTGCCCTTCGGCCTCGCCCGCCGCGACTCGGCCACCCCGGACGGGAGCGTGTGGATCTATGTCGCGGTCGTGGCGCTCGCCGCCGTGCTGACCGGCGCGACGGCCTGCGGCACGACCCGCCGCACGATCCGCGTCCCGGCCGTGGAGGCCGCGCTGCGCTGACCGGTCGTGTGCTGACCGGTCGTGTGCTGACCGGTCGTGTGCTGACCGGTTGTGCCGAACGTGGGTGCTCATCCATACTGGGTGAGCACTCACTCATTTTGGAGGCGGACATGGCCGACTCGGTGGAGGTCTCGCGCGGCGCGTTCCCGGTGCGGGACGCGGCCGAGGGGCTGCGCGCGTTCTGGACGAGCGGCCGGAAGGCCGAACGCGCCGCCTACGCGGTCGGTGCCGCGCTCATGCTGTCCGGGCTGCTGCACCTGGTCGTGTTCGCGGTCGACGGCGGCCCGTGGACGGGACCGGTGTCCTGGCGCAAGCCCGTCACCTTCGGGCTCTCGTTCGGCCTGACGCTCGTCACCATCGCGTGGGTGAGCTCGTTCGTCCGGCTCGGCGACCGCGCCCGGAACGTGGTCCTCGGCGTGTTCGCGGCCGACTGCGTCGTCGAGGTCGCCCTCATCACCCTGCAGGCGTGGCGCAAGGTGCCGTCCCACTTCAACGAGGAGACGGCCTTCGACACCGTCGTCACGCGGATGCTCGCGGCGGGCGGCGGAATCCTCGTCGTCACCCTGGTCACGCTCGCCGTCGCCTCGTTCCGGCGGAATCCGGAGACCGCGCCCAGCATGCGGCTGGCCGTGCGCGTCGGGTTCGCGGCACTGCTGTTCGCGCTGGCCTCGGGCGCGGCGATGATCGCCCGTGGCGTGACGAAGGTGGAGTCCGGCGACCAGCAGGCGGCGTACCACATCGTCGCCGCGCTGAAGCCGGCGCACTTCGTGACCATGCACGCGATCCTCGTCCTGCCGCTGCTGGCCTGGCTGCTCACGTTCACCGGCCTGGCGGAGGCCCGCCGGGTCCGGGGCGTCGCCCTCGCCTCAGCCGCCTACTGGATCGTGGCGGCGGTCGTGATCGTCGTCTCCGCGATCCGCTTCGCGACCGCCTGATCCGTCCTTCCGGCCGATGCCGGGCGGGGCGCGCCGGGGCATACTGGCGCCTTCGGGGGTGGTGCCGATGGGGGAGCGGGAGCGGGACGGACGCCGGATCCTCATGCCGGGCGTCCTGGACGAGGCGGAGCGCGCGGAGCCGCCGGGCGATCCCGAGCCGGGCCTGGTCCCCGTCCGCGATCCCGGCGACGTCGGCGACCCGGGGACCGCCGGCCGGCCCGGCTCCGAGCGCGACGAGATCGGCGGCGCCGCCCAGGCCGCCCCGCCGGGCGTCGCCCACTCCAGCGCGGTCATGGCGATCGGGACGGTCTTCGCCCGGCTGACCGGCTTCCTGCGCACCGTCGTGATCGGCGCCGCGCTCGGCACCGCCCTGCTCGGCGACGCCTACCAGGCCGCCGAGATGATCCCGTACACGGTGTACGAGCTGCTGCTCGGCGGGATGCTGGCGAGCGTCTTCGTCCCGTTCCTGGTGAAACGCCGGATGCGGGACGCCGACGGCGGAGCGGCGACCGAGCGGCGCCTGCTCGGCGTCGTCCTCGTCGCCCTCGCGGTGCTGACCGTGGTGGCCGTGCTGGCGGCCGACCAGCTGATCTCCCTCTACGCGGGCGGATACACCGGACGGCAGCGCGAGGTCACGGTGCTGCTCACGCGCCTGCTGCTCGTCCAGATCTTCTTCATCGGCGTCAGCGGCCTGGCGAGCACGCTGCTGAACGTCCGGCACCGGTTCGGCGCGCCGATGTGGGCGCCCGTCGTCAACAACCTGATCACGATGGGCGCGGGCCTGCTCTTCCTCTGGATCGCCGGACGCGGGCAGACCACCGAGACCGTGACCGACGGCCGGCTGACCCTGCTCGGGCTCGGCTCCGCGTTCGGCACGGTCGCGCAGTGCGGTGTCCTCGCGTGGACGCTGCGGTCGGCGGGATTCCGCTGGCGCCCCCGCCTCGACCTGCGCGGCGCCGGCTTCGGCGAGGCCGCCCGGACGGCGACATGGATGCTGCTCTACATCGTCGTCGCGCAGGCCGGCGTCCTCGTGACCGCGAACGTCGCGACCCGGGCCGGCGCCCCCGGGAGCGGCCTGGCCGCCTACAAGTTCGCCCTCGTCGTCTTCCAGCTCCCGTACGCGATCATCGCGGTCTCGGTCATCACGGCGCTGCTCCCGCGGATGAGCGCGCACGTCGCGGACGGGCGGCGCGACCTCGTCCGCGACGACTTCTCGCGCGGCCTCCGGCTGGCGTGCGCCCTGCTCGTCCCGCTCTGGCTCGGGATGCTGGTGTTCGCGATCCCCGGCTCCGTCACGTTCTTCGCCTACGGCAGCCTCACGGTGGACGGGGCGCGCCGCATCGGCGCCATCCTCATGGTGTTCGCCGTGATGGTGCTGCCGTTCACCCTGCACCAGCTGCTCATGCGCGTCTTCTACGCCCTCGGCGACACCCGCACGCCCGGCCTGATCGCCGTCCCCGCCGGGATCGCGCAGGCGGCCACCGCGCTGGCGCTGCTGCGGTCCGTCCCGGCGCGGCAGGTCGTGGTCGGGCTGCCGGTCGCCTACGGGCTGTTCTACGCGTTCGGTGCCACGGCCGCCGCGCTCGTCCTGCGCCGGCGGCTCGGCGGGATGGACGGCCGCCGCATCGTCCGCGCGCTCACCCGCCTGCACCTGGCCGCCCTGCCCGCCCTCGCCTTCGCGGCGGCGGCCGTGTGGGCGTTCGGGCACCTGCCGGGCGACCGCCTCCCCAGCCTGCTGGCCCTCCTCGTCGGCGGGCTCGGCGGCGGGGCGCTCTACCTCCTCACGGCCCGCCTGATGAACGTCCCGGAGATCGGCTACTTCACCGCGATGGCCTCCACACGCCTGCGCCGCTCCTGACCGCGCTCACGGGGCCGCCTGCTGGAGGCGGGGCGGCGGGCCGTCCAGGATCTCGCCGCCGAGCGCCTCGCGGAGCGCGGCGGCCGTCGCCTCGGCCTCGGTCCCGTGCACGGCGCAATGAACGGCGGACCCGAGCGCCGGGTGCCGGACGATGTGGAGGGCGGTCTCCTCGTCCATCGTGTAGACGGTCTCCTGCCAGTCCGAGACATCGGTGACTCGACCGATGACGTCGAGGAACCAGTCCGCCCTGTTGGCCCAGATGACGGCCTTGTCGGGATCGTCGGTGGCGAGCCGGAGCCAGGTGACCGGGCGGGGGACGGCCCGGTCCGGGAGCCCCGGCCGGACCGTGACCCAGTCCTCGTCACCCTCCACGGGCCGCACCGGCGCGAGGACGCCCGTCGGCTTCTCCCGGGGCGCGTCCCGCATCACCACCGGCTCGTGGACGAGTTCCCCGGCGACCTGCCGCGCGTACTCGGCGGCCTCCCGGACGGCGCCCTCGCGGTGGCCGAGCGCGCGCTGGAGCAGGGCCATGGTCTCCGGCTCGGGCGTGGCACCGCCCACGGCCATCATCATCGCGACGAGCGACATGGGCGCCTCGGTGAGCGACTCCTCCAGTTGCGCGCGCAGCATCTGCTCGGTCCAGACCCGGTACCGCTCGCCCACGACGCTCCGGATCGCGATGGCCCGCTCGGCCGACTCCGCCCGGACGAACATCGCCTTCGCCCCGACCTCGTCGGCCATCACCTCGATCAGCAGGTTCCCGCCGGACTCGTCGGCGTACACGTCCGCGAGCGTCTCACCGCCGAAGCCGCCGTTGCCGTAGTACTCGAACTTCAGGCCGGTCGCCCCGGCGAGTGCGGCCAGGAGCGTCTCGTCGACCTCGTCCTCGTAGCGCACCAGGAGCGCGCACCGGTACGGGCCTCCGTCCACGGGGGTGATCATCCGCGTCACCCTAGCGAGACCATGATCACCTGTCAGGCGAGTGCCCGGAGCCGTTCCATGAGGTGCAGGCGCTCCTCCGGCTCGACGTCGCTCATCCACAGGACGTGCCGGACGTCGAGCTCGTCCAGCGCGGCCAGGTCGCCGGCCACCTGGTCGGGCGATCCGGTCAGCGGCGCCCGCTCGTCCAGCGGCTTGCCGGTCACGTCGCCGTTCACCTGCACGACCACCGGGAGGGCGGACGGGTGGTGGCCGGCCGCCTCGGCGGCGCCGCGGAACCGCGCGATGGTGTCGCGCACCATGCCCCACTCGAAGATCACCAGGCTGAGGCCGGTGCCGAGCCGCGCCGCCCGGTCGATCGAGGCCGGGGCCACGGCGCCGACCAGGACCTCCGGGCCGCCCGGACGCACCGGCTTCGGCCCGATCTCGCTCTCCGGGATCCGGTGGAACCGGCCGTCGAACCGCACCGGGTCGGGGCCCCACACCGCCCGCATGGCCTCGATGTGCTCGCCGAACCCGGCGCCGCGGCGGCTCATCGGCACGCCCGCGGCCTCGAACTCCTGCGACATCCAGCCCTGGCCGAGCCCCGCGATCAGCCGTCCGCCGCTCAGCCGGTCGAGCGTCGCGATCCGGCGGGCGAGGATGACCGGGTTCTGGAACAGGGAGTCCAGCACGCTCGTGCCGAGCCGGATCCGGCTGGTGCGGGCGGCGACGTAGGTGAGCGTTTCGAGCGGGTCGTAGACGCTGCCGAACGCCTCCGGCGGGTCCATCACGGGCCCGCCGGGGCCGCCCATCGCGATCGGGACGGTCGGCCGGAGCAGCCGGTCGAACGTCCAGACCGAGCCGAGCCCGATCCGTTCCGCACCCTCCGCGACCTGTGCGATGGCCTCCGGGGAGGCGTACCGTCCGGACGTCGGGAGGCCGATTCCGAGTTCCACGCGGCTCATGCCGTTCTCCTTCTCTTGTCGAGCGATCGCCATGGAGACCCGCGGCGCGCGCGAAACTCATCGCAGGGAAGGCCGGAGCCGCCGCCCCGGTGCGGGACGGCGGCTCCGGCGCGGACGGGTCAGTGCGCGCGGGCGCGGCGGGGGAGGAGGAAGGCGACGAGGAACGCGGCGGCGGTGAGGGCGATCGTCAGGACGGTCACCTGCTTCGCGGCGTCCAGCGCGGCCGGGGCGGCGAAGCGCCCGGCCACCGGGGCGCCGATCGCGCCGAAGAACACCGTGCCGAGGATCGCGATGCCGAGGGACGCGCCCAGCTGCTGGACCGACTCCAGCGCGGCCGAGCCCGAGCCGACCTCGTGGTCGGCGATGCCCGCGACGATGATGTCGAACAGCGGGACGAAGATCATGCCCATCCCGGCGCCGAACAGCAGCAGCGGCGCCGCCAGGTGCCAGCCCCCGAGGCCCGTCCCGGCCGCGTCGAACACCGCGTGCAGCGCGACCAGGCCGGCGGCCATCAGGGCCAGGCCGAGGTGCAGGATCCGGCGGCCCAGGCGGGTCATCGTCATGCCGCTGAACGCCGACCCGGCGAAGGCGCCGATCGCCCAGGACGACATCGCCAGGCTCGCGGCGAGCGGCGTGTACCCGAGGCCGAGCTGCAGGAACAGGCCGGTGGCCAGGGAGAACCCGGTGATCGTGCCGAAGAAGACGAGGACGAACAGCACGCCGGAGCTGTACGAGCGGCTCGCGAACACGCTCAGCCTGACCAGCGGCGTCCGGCCGCGGCGGGCGCGGCGCAGCTGGTGCAGGGCGAACAGGGCCAGGACGGGCACCGACCCGGCCAGCAGCGCCAGGGACCAGGTGGGCCAGCCGAGCTCACGGCCCTGGACGAGCGGGTACACCAGCATGCTCATGCCGAGGGCGCCGAGCAGCATCCCGGGGACGTCGAGGCCGCCCGAGCGGTCCGCGGTGACCGGTGCGGGCAGCACCCGGGCGCCCATGACCAGCGCGTACGCGCCGACCGGCACGTTCAGCAGGAAGATCGCGCGCCAGCCGGTGCCGAGCAGGTCGGCGTCGATCAGCAGCCCGGCGACCACCGGGCCGAGGATCGTGGCGAGCCCGATCACCGGCCCGAACAGCGCGAACGCCTTGCCGGTGTCCGTGCCGAACAGGTCCCGGATCAGCCCGAAGCCCTGCGGGATCATCACCGCGGCGCACAGGCCCTGCGCGACCCGGGCCGTGATCAGGCTCTCCGGCGACCAGGCGAACGCGCACGCCACCGACATGGCCACGAACCCGGCCGCGCCGGCCAGCAGGACGGGCCGCCGCCCGAACATGTCGCCGAGCCGCCCGCCGGTGAGCAGTGCCACGGCGAGGGCGAGGGTGTATCCGGCGGCCATCCACTGCAGCGCGGAGTAGGAGCCGCCGAGGTCCGCGCGGATCGCGGGGGCGGCCACGTTGACGACGGTGGAGTCGAGCAGGTTCAGCAGGGTGGCGGCCAGGATCGCCGACAGGCCGAGCCAGCGGCGGGGGTGCGGTGCGGCGGCGCCGGCCGGCCGCGTGCCGGGCGGTGTTTCGAGGGTGGCGGTCATGGCCCTTCCTTCCTTTTGGAGCGGAATGCTCTGTTCCGATAATAACAGAACGGAACGCTTCATTCCACAAGAATCCCGGCCGGATTCCCGGTGGCAGGTCGAGGGGTCCGGTTCGTCCGGGGATGCCATACGCTTCGAGGTATGGACGAGGTTTCGGCCAGTACGCCACCCGAGGCGGAACCCGGCGGACGCGGGCGCGGCAAGGGCGGGCTGCGCCGCTTCCTGCGGCGCATGGCGGCCGGCAATGCCGAACTCGAAGCCGAGGACCTGCAGAAGACCGCCGGCGACGAGGGCGCGACGCCGATCACCGACTGCGCCGCGCGCAAGCGGCACTGCGTGGCGGGTACGCTACGTACCGTGACCCTCCGCCCGCGGGGCGGCGCCCCCGCCCTGGAGGCCGAGCTCTACGACGGCACCGACGTGATCAGCCTCGTCTGGCTCGGCCGCCGCAAGATCGCCGGGATCGACCCCGGGCGCCGGCTGCGCGCCGAAGGGCTCGTCAGCGTGCAGGACGGGCGCAAGGTCATGTTCAATCCGCGATACGAGCTGCGCGGCGGTTCATGAGACCGCCGCGGGCCCTCGGGAGTGCGACGTGAGCGAAGTGGAAACGGGCACCGAGCGGGAGACCGCCGCCCACGACACCGTTGAGGCGGCCGTCCGCGCCCAGCTCAACAAGGCGCTGGGCGGGGTGCGCGGCATGGCCGAGGCGGCCGTGCCCACGATCGCCTTCACCGGCACCTACGTCGCGATCGAGGACATCAAGATCGCCGTCGCGGCGGGCATCGGCGCCGCGGTGGTGCTCCTCGCGGTCCGGCTCGCGCAGCGCTCCAGCCCCCAGTTCGTCCTCAACAGCCTCGTCGGCATCGCGATCGCCGCGTTCTTCGCGCTGCGCTCCGGCAAGGCCGAGGACGCCTTCCTGCCCGGCATCCTGCTGAACGCGGGCTACGGCGTCGTGATGATCTTCTCGATCGCGGTGCGCTGGCCCATCGTCGGCTTCATCATCGGATCGGTCACCGGCGATCCGACCGCGTGGCGCTCCGACCCCGGCATCGTCCGGCTGTGCGCCCGGCTCACCTGGCTGCTGGTGCTGCCCTGCGTCGCGCGCGTCGCCGTCCAGTACCCGATCTACCTCGCCGACGGCGACCAGAGCGGCCTGCTCGGCACCGCCAAGATCGTGATGGGCTGGCCGCTGCAGGTCGCGGCGCTGGCCGCGATGGTGTGGCTGCTCGCCCGCGGCCGCACCCCCATCAAGCGCGAAGAACCCGCCTGACCGTCCGGTCAAGCGGGTCCGCGCGCGTCAGCGGCCGCCGAGAAGCTCGGCGAGCTCGTCCTCCACGTCCTGGCTCGCCACGAACATCAGCTCGTCGCCCGGCTCCAGGGTGTCGTCGGACGAGGGGACCAGCACCCGGCCCTCCCGCAGGATCGCCACCAGCGCCGTGTCGCGCGGCCAGCTCACCGACCCGACCCGCTCGCCGCCGAGCGGCGCGTCCTCCGGCAGCGTCAGCTCGACCAGGTTCGCCTCGCCCTGCCGGAACGTCATCAGCCGGACGAGGTCGCCGACGCTGACCGCCTCCTCCACGAGCGCCGACAGCAACCGCGGGGTGGACACGGCCACGTCCACGCCCCACGACTCGTTGAACAGCCACTCGTTGTTCGGGTGGTTGATCCGGGCCACCACCCGCGGCACCCCGTACTCGGTCTTGGCCAGCAGCGACACCACCAGGTTGACCTTGTCGTCGCCGGACGAGGCCACCACCACCTGGCAGCGCTCCAGCGCCGCGTCGTCCAGCGCGGAGATCTCGCACGCGTCGGCCAGCAGCCACTCCGCGCGCGGCACCATCTCGACCTTGATGGCCTTGGGGCTCTTGTCGATCAGGAGCACCTCGTGCCCGTTCTCCAGCAGCTCCGCGGCGATGGACCGGCCCACCGCGCCGGCCCCGGCGATCGCGACCCGCATCAGGCGTCCTCCCCGTTCCCCGCCGCGACGGCGGCGTTGACCCGCTCCAGATCGTCGGCGGCCGCCATGATGTGCACGATGTCGCCGTCCTGGATCACCGTGTCCCGTTCGGGGACGAGCGCGTCGCCCATCCTGGACAGGAACGCGATGCGGGTCCGCGCGTGCTCCTCCAGCGCGCCGACCTTCTCGCCCACCCACAGGTGGCCGGAGTCCAGCTCGGCGAGGACGACCTCGCCGGTCGGGTCCCGCCACAGCGGCTCGGCGCCCTCCGGGAGCAGCCGGCGCAGGATCTGGTCGGCGGTCCACCGGACGGTCGCGACCGTGGGGATGCCGAGGCGCTGGTAGACCTCGGCCCGGCGCGGATCGTAGATCCGGGCCACCACGTTGTCGACGCCGAACGTCTCGCGCGCCACCCGGGCGGAGATGATGTTGGAGTTGTCGCCGCTGCTGACGGCCACGAACGCGGACGCGCGCTCGATGCCCGCCTCGGCGATCACATCGCGGTCGAACCCGAACCCGGTGATGCGGCGGCCCCGGAACCCGCTGCGCAAACGGCGGAACGCCTCCGGGCTCTGGTCGATGATGGCGACCGAATGGCCCTTGTCCTCCAGGATGTGGGCGAGCGTCGACCCGACCCGCCCGCATCCCATGATCACGATATGCACGGCCGTTCCTTCTTCCGTCCAGAGGGAGGTTCCCCCTGTACCCCCCGCGCCGTGCACGGCGATTCGCCGCCGACACCGTGCCGCACCCGAGGACCGTTTCCGTTGAATGATCCCTGCGGGCTGCAAACCTACACATCCCCCCAGGCGAGTACTACCCAACCAGCTTGCCCCGCGGGACGGCGAAGCGCGGGCCGTGCCGCCCGGCCGCGGACGGCAGGCAGCCGATCCGCCGTCGCACGCTAGGGCTAGAGTCTCGTTGCGTGTCAAAGGTTCCGGACCTCACGAAGAGGCTCCTCCTCGGCCGTGCGCTGAGCAGCTCCCAGCAGCACGAGCAGCTGCTGAAGAAACGGATCGCGCTGCCGGTCTTCGCGAGCGACGCGCTGTCGTCGGTCGCCTACGCCCCGCAGGAGATCCTCCTCGCGCTCGGCGCGGGCGGCCTCGTGATGTACCACTACACCCCGTGGGTGGCCGCGGCCGTGGTGGTGATCCTGCTCACCGTGGTCGCGTCCTACCGGCAGAACGTCCGGGCCTACCAGAGCGGCGGCGGCGACTTCGAGGTCGCCACCACCAACCTCGGCGGCAACTGGGGCGTCGTCGTCGCGAGCGCGCTGCTGGTCGACTATGTGATGACCGTCGCGGTGTCGGTGTCGTCCGGCGTGGAGAACCTCGGCGCGCTGCTGAAGTTCATGCAGCCGCACGAGGTCGGCGTCGCGATCGTCATCGTCGTCCTGCTCACCCTCGGGAACCTGCGCGGGCTGAAGGAGGCCGGGGTCGCGTTCGCGATCCCCACCTACCTGTTCATGTTCGCGGTCCTCAGCATGCTGGCGTGGGGGCTGGTCCGGCTGGTCGCGGGCACCGACCTGCAGGCCGAGACCGCGCACTACCAGGTCCGCGGCGACGAGACCGACCTCGCCGGCTTCGCCCTGGTCTTCCTGCTGCTGCGGGCGTTCTCGTCCGGCTGCGCCGCGCTGACCGGGGTCGAGGCGATCAGCAACGGCGTGCCCGCGTTCCGCAAGCCCAAGGGCGAGAACGCCGCCACGACGCTGCTGGCGCTCGGGGTCGTCGCGATGACCATGTTCGGCGGCGTGACCGCGTTCGCCTACATCACCGACGCCAAGTTCGCCGAGCCCGACCAGGGCAGCCACCTGATCGACCCGGCCACCGGCAAGGCCGTCACCGACGCCGACCCGGTGATCGCACAGGTCGCGCACACCGTGTTCAGCAACTTCAGCCCCGGCTTCGCGCTGGTCACCGCGATGACCGCGCTGATCCTCTTCCTCGCCGCCAACACCGCGTTCAACGGGTTCCCGGTGCTCGGGTCGGTGCTCGCGCAGAACCGCTTCCTCCCGCGCCAGCTGCACACCCGCGGCGACCGGCTCGCCTTCAGCAACGGCATCATCATCCTCGCCACCATGGCCGGGCTGCTGATCTACGCCTACGACGCGTCCGTCAGCCGGCTCATCCCGCTGTACACCGTCGGCGTGTTCGTGTCGTTCACGGTCAGCCAGGTCGGCATGGTCCGGCACTGGAACCGGCTCCTGGCCGCCGAGACCGACGCGGCGCGGCGGCGCCGGATGAAGACCTCGCGCGGCATCAACGCGTTCGGCGCCACCCTCACCGGCATCGTCCTCGTCGTCGTGCTGATCACCAAGTTCGCGCTCGGCGCCTACATCGTCTGCATCGCGATGCCGCTGCTGTTCCTGCTGATGAAGGCGATCCGCAAGCACTACGACCGGGTCGCCGCGGAGTTGGTGCCCTCCGGCGAGGACGTCGCGCTGCCCGCCCGCAACCACGGCATCGTGCTCGTCTCCACGATCCACAAGCCGACGCTGCGGGCGCTCGCCTACGCCCGCGCGACCCGCCCGTCCACGCTGGAGGCGGTGACCGTCGCGGTGGACGCCCAGGAGTCCCAGCGCCTCCAGGACGAGTGGGACGCCCTCGACATCCCCGTCCCGCTGAAGATCCTCGACTCGCCGTACCGGGAGATCACCCGGCCCGTGCTGTCCTATGTGAAGAGCATCCGGCGCAAGAGCCCGCGCGACGTCGTCACCGTGTTCATCCCCGAGTACGTCGTCGGCCACTGGTGGGAGCAGCTCCTGCACAACCAGAGCGCGCTGCGGCTGAAGGGCCGGCTGCTGTTCCAGCCGGGCGTCATGGTGACGAGCGTCGCCTGGCAGCTGCACTCCTCCGACCGGCTCAAGGGACGGATCGAGCCGCCGGGACCGGGCTCCTCCCGGCGCCCGCCGCGGGCCGGGGCACCCCCCGGTGCCGGTAGTGTTTCCGACCGTGACTGAACTCGAACCCGACGTCCTCGAACTGGAGGTCGGCAACGTCGCCAACGGCGGTTTCTGCGTCGCCCGGCACGAGGGCCGCGTCGTCTTCGTCCGGCACGCCCTGCCCGGCGAACGGGTGAGAGCCCGCGTCACCGACCGCACCAAGAACTTCCTGCGCGCCGACGCCGAGGAGATCATCGAGGCGTCCCCGGACCGCGTCCCGCCGCCCTGCCCGTTCGCCGGGCCGGGCCGCTGCGGCGGCTGCGACTGGCAGCACGCCGCCCCGCCCGCCCAGCGGGCACTCAAGGCCGCGGTCGTCGAGGAGCAGCTCCAGCGGCTCGCCGGGATCACCCGCACGGTGACCGTCGAGGAGGTCCCCTACCCGGCCGACGCCGAGGTGGCCCCGCCGCCCGGGCTCGGCTGGCGCACCCGCGTGCAGTTCTCGGTCTCCTCCGGGGCGGTCGGCCTGCGCCGGCACCGCTCGCACGACATCGAGCCCGTCGACGAATGCCTGATCGCCCACCCCGGCGTGGAGCTGATGGGCATCGAGCGCAAGCGCTGGCCGGGCGCGACCGGCGTCGAGGGCATCGTCTCGGCCACCACCGGCGACCGCCTCGTCGTGCTGCGCGGCCGGGACCGCCGCAAGATCAAGGTCCCGCGGCTGGACGTGCCGGTCCGGCTCGTCCGCGGCAAGCCGGAGCCCGGCGCCGGGCTCCCGTACGTCCGCGAGGAGGTCTCCGGGCGGCTCTACCAGGTCAGCGGCAGCGGCTTCTGGCAGGTCCACCCCGGCGCCGCGCAGCTCCTCGCCGACGCCGTCCTCGACGCCCTCGAACCGAAGCCCGGCGACATCGCCCTCGACCTGTACTGCGGCGTCGGCCTGTTCGCCGGCGTCCTCGCCGACCGCATCGGCTCCGACGGGCTCGTCGTCGGCATCGAGTCGGACGGGCAGGCCGTCCGCGACGCCCGCTTCAACCTGCGCGACCTGCCGAACGTGTCCATCGAGCGCGGCTCCGTCGAGGAGGTCGTCCCCGACCTGGAGTTCGGCCGCGCGTCCAGCTCGTCCCGCACCCAGAACAAGCGCGGCACCGGCCACCACGGCGGCGCCCGCGTCCGCCGCGCCGACGTCGTCGTCCTCGACCCGCCCCGCACCGGCGCGGGCCGCGACGTCGTCGAGCACATCACCCGGGTCGCCGGCCGCAAGATCGCCTATGTGTCGTGCGACCCCGCCACGCTGGCGCGCGACCTGTCCTACTTCAGTGAGCGCGGCTGGACCCTGGAGACCATCCGCGCCTTCGACGCCTTCCCGATGACCCAGCACGTGGAGTGCCTGGCGACGCTCGTGCGCGGCTGACCGGCCGAAAAACCGGTTGTGCCGGGGCTTACCGTAGATCCGTGATCGAGATCAGGGACATCCCGGAGGCCGACGTCGGCCGCATGTTCGATCTTGCGGGAACGGTGTTCCACGTCGGCATCGAGGACGGCGACCTGGAACAGTACGGCTGGCCGCTCCAGCGCGCCGACCGCATCGGCGCCTTCGACGGCGCCACGATGGCCGGCCAGCTCGCGGCGATCCCCATGCGGCTCGCGGTTCCGGGCGCGATGCTCGACTGCTCGGCCGTCACGTTCGTCGGCGTCCTGCCGACGCACCGCCGCCGCGGGATCCTGACGTCCATGATGGACCGGATGTACGCCGACGCCATCGCGGCGGGCCGTCCGGTGGCCGCGCTCTGGGCGTCCCAGGGCGTCATCTACGGCCGGTACGGCTTCGGGCAGGCCACGCGTGCGATCGACCTGGAGGTCGACTCGTCGCGTCCGCTCGAACTTCGCACGGCCCCCGACGATCGTCCGCTGCGGCTGATCGACGCCGCGTCCGCGCCCGAGCTCCTGGGCCCGATTCACCTCCGGTCGCTGTCGGCGCGCCCGGGCGGCCTGGACCGCGACCCCGCGTGGTGGACGCGGTGGATCCTGCGGCCGGTCGACCGGGACGCCGCCGGGTACAGCGCCCCGCGCATCGTCCTCCACCCCGCCGGCTACGCGATCTACCGCGCCCACAAGCGGACGATTCGCGTCGCCGACCTCGTCGCCGACACCCCGCAGGCCGAGGCCGCGCTCTGGAGGTTCCTGGCCTCGATCGACCTGTCGTCCCGCATCGTGGTGCCGAACCGCCCGGTGGACGACCTGCTCCCGCACATGGCCGCCGACCCCGACCAGGTGACCGTCACGAAGAACTTCGGGGCGCTCTGGCTGCGGCTGATCGATGTGCCGGCCGCCCTGCGCGCCCGCTCCTGGGCCACCGACGACACCTTCGTCCTGGAGATCGGCGATCCGCGCATCCCGGGCAACGGCGGCCGCTGGCGCCTCGGCACCGGCGCCGCCGCCTGCGACCCGACCACGGACGCGCCGGACCTGAGCCTGACCGCCGCCGACCTGGCCGCCGTCTACCTCGGCGGCACCGACCTCACCACACTGGTGCGCATCGGCACGGTGACCGAGCACACCCTGGGAGCCGCGGCCCGCCTGGCCGCCTCCCTGACCGTCCCACTGTCGCCGTACCTCAACGACGACTTCTAGCGGACCACCGCCCGGTGGACGGCGGCGTGGGCTAACGCCAGAAGAAGACCTTGGCGCTGGCCTTGCTGAGGGTGGCGTCGGCGGCGCCGTGGTGGAGCAGTTGGAAGCGCACCCGCTTGCCCTCCTCGACGGTGTCGGCGGCGAGGTTGTAGACGAGGTTGGTGGCGTCCCCGAACGAGGTGAAGTCCTGGACGGGGCCGATCTGGAACTTGCTCGTGTCCTCGATCTCCACCTCGACCACGCGGCCCTGGACGAGCGTGCCCGCGGGGACGCCGTCGAGGGTCACGGCGATGGACAGGCTGTACCGGGCGGACCCGGTCAGCAGGCTCGGGCCGCCCGGGTCGTTGTGCTGGTGCTCCTTGTCGGAGTACTCCTTGCTCCAGGTGACGTTCGTCCACGCGCCGGGGGCGAGTTCCTGCTCCTTGCCGCCGGTGCCGACGGACACGTAGTCGGGCATGTCGTCTCCCTCGGGCGAGACGCCGACGCGCCACTGCCCGTAATCGCTCTTGACGCCGCGGTCGTAGTCGACGCCGACGCCGTTGATCGTGTGGTCGTTGGAGTACTGCTGGAGCTGCGCACGCGCGTCCCACTTGCCGCCGGACCAGGCGTACGTCTGCCAGCCGTAAGTGATCTTCTTCGCGTCGAACGCGCGGTTGACCGGCCCGTGGCCGGCGTAGAGGCCGACCCGGTCGCGGCCGATCACCGACGCCGCGCCGTCCAGGTAGGCGTTGATCTCGTCCTGCTGGCCGGCGGAGGCGTCCCAGTCGGCGGCGAAGTAGATGGGACGGTCGTCCGGCATGCCGCACGCCTTCGCCTGCGCGGCGGCGTCCTTGGCGTCCGTGACGCCCGCGGACCGCCCGTCGAGGGGGCGCTTCGCGGTCGACTCCCACACGACCACCAGCCAGATGCCCGCGTCCGACAGGTCGTCGGCCTCCCCGCGGGTCAGGTTCTTGCCGGTCGTGTCGTGCGACAGGTAGCGGCACGCGAACTTCGCCCCGGCGCGTTTCAGCGCGGCCGCGCCAGGGCGCCCCCACGCGTAGTCGACGCCGAAGACAGCCATGTCAACTCCATGGGTCGGGAGCTAGATCCTTGCCGATTCAACATGTTCTGCCCTTGGTCGTGCAGCGAATTCGCCATGTTCGCCGTCCGAAAGTGCCCTGCGGGTCAATACTCACTGTCTGTGACGACACGCCGACGTGACGTTAGGAGACCGGGGCGGCGCTCGCTACAACGGACGGTGTCCGCATGAGAAGGCGCAGGCCACGGGGGGTTTCGTAGTGATCAGGACACTGAAGGGCCGCGGGCTGGTGCTGCTCACCGCCGCGCCGCTGCTCGGGGTCGTACCGATGGCGGCCGGGGCGTCCGCCGCCGGTCCTGGCGCGGGCGAGGGGCACCACGGTGCCGCGTCCAAGCCGCCGCCCCGGCCGCGCGCGCACGCCAAGCCCGCGCACAAGCCCACGAAGCACAAGCCCAAGCCCACGAAGCACAAGCCCACGAAGCACAAGGCGCACGGCGAGCAGGCCGCCGCCGTGACGCTCCGCACCACCGGCCCGGGGAAGTCCGTGATCCCGGGACGGACGTACGAGTGGACGTTCAAGGTGACCGCCAAGGGCCCGAAGAAGTCCGGCAAGGCGGTGTTCCGGACGACGCTGCCGAAGTCGCTGGCGTTCGTGTCGGGCGAGAAGGACTGCGCGTCCGAGGGGCGTCAGGTCGAGTGCGACCTCGGCACCCTGAAGAAGGGCGGGACGGCCGCCGGCGCGATCAAGGCCAAGGTGTCCCGGCGGGCCGAGCCGGGGGCGAAGGTGAGCGTGCGCGGGACCGTCACTTGGGGGAAGGCCCGCGCCACCCGGAGGTTCCCGGCCGTGCGCGTCGCCCGGACCGCCGACCTCGCGATCTCCAAGGCGGCGCCGACGACCGCGCGGGCGGGGGCGAAGATCCCGTATGCGATGAAGGTCCGCAATCTAGGTCCGTCCACCGCCGAGAACGTGACCGTCGAGTCGGCCGGCCCGATCAAGATCGTCGGACGGGACACCGCGTGCATCGCGCGGGGGCGCGGCTACGTGTGCTCGGTCGGGTCGCTGCGCAAGGGCGAGTCGCGGACCCTGCATCTCAAGGCCGAGCCGAGCGGGAACGTGCGGGCGGGGGCGGTCGTGCGGTCGTCCTGGACGGTCGTCTCCCCGACGACCGACCTGAACGAGGGCAACAACCGCACCACCGCCCGGACCAGGATCACCAAGCGGCGCTGACCCGCGGCGCGGCCGCCGCCGGTTTCGTACGAGGATGGGGTCATGCGACTTCGGATCTTCACTGAGCCCCAGCAGGGGGCGAGCTACGAGACACAACTGGCCGTTGCCAAGGCGGCCGAGGACCTCGGCTTCGACGCGTACTTCCGCTCGGACCACTACGTCAAGATGGGCGACGTGACCGGGGAGCCGGGCCCGTCCGACTCCTGGGTCACCCTGGGCGCGCTGGCCAGGGAGACGAGCCGGATCAGGCTCGGCACGCTGGTCACGGCCGCGACATTCCGGTATCCGGGCCCGCTCGCGATCTCGGTCGCGCAGGTCGACCAGATGAGCGGCGGACGCGTCGACCTCGGGCTCGGCACCGGCTGGTTCGAGCAGGAGCACACCGCTTACGGCATCCCGTTCCCGAGCCTGGGGGAGCGGTTCGAGCGGCTGGAGGAGCAGCTCGAGATCCTCACCGGGCTGTGGGGGACGCCGGACGGGGACACCTACTCGTTCAGCGGGAAGCACTACGCGCTGGCGGACTCGCCCGCGCTGCCCAAGCCGGCCCAGGCGGGCGGCCCGCCGATCATCATCGGCGGGATCGGGGCGAAGCGGACGCCGCGGCTTGCGGCCCGCTACGCCGACGAGTACAACGTCCCGTTCCACCAGGTCGAGGACACCGGCGCCGCGTTCGACCGGGTCCGGGCGGCGTGCGCGGAGGCGGGCCGGACGAGGCCGGTCGTCTACTCGGCCGCGCAGGTCGTCTGCTGCGGGCGGGACGAGGCCGAGCTGGAGCGCCGCGCCGGCGCCATCGGGCGGCAGGTCTCCGAGCTGCGCGGCAACGGCCTCGCCGGCACCCCGGCGGAGCTGGTCGACAAGATCGGCCGGTTCGGCGAGCTGGGGGCGGAGTGCGTCTACCTGCAGGTTCTCGATCTCCATGACCTGGAGCACCTGGAGCTGCTGGCCTCGGAAGTGCTGAGCAAGGTCTGACATGCCGGAAGCCCGCGGCGGGGGGAGTCCCCACGCCGCGGGCTTCTTCGTCCGGTCAGGCGGTCTCCTCTTCCGGGCGGGCATGCATCGGCAGCAGGAACGTCGCCAGGAAGCTGAGGCCGAGGAGCCCGGCCTCGACCAACAGCGTGATCTTCATGGCGTCGCTGAACCCGACCTTGGCCGAGTGCTCGCCGGCGTCCGCGACCGCCTTCTGGACGGCGGGCGCGGACTGCGGCGCGGCGGCGACGGCGGCCTTGACGCCGTCCTGGAGGCGCACGCAGGACGCCGGGGTCTTCTGAGCGTCCTTGGCGGTGGCGCGGTCGTGGCCGCAGTCGCGCAGGCCGGCCACGACGCGGTCCTGCTGCGCGGCGGGCACGGACGCGGCGGCGAGGTCCTTGCGCAGCCCGGCGGCGCCGTCGTCGGCCGCGGTCGCGACGTGCCCGCCCAGCAGGCCGAAGAAGATCGTCCCGAGCACGGCGGCGCCGAGCGCGCTGCCGAGCTGCTGGACGGCGGTGAGCGTGCCGCCCGCCGAGCCGGTCTCCTCCGGCTCGACGCCCGCCAGCACGGTGTCGAAGAACGGCCCCATCAGCAGGCCCATGCCGAGGCCGGTCACGGTCAGAGCGGGGATGAGCTGCCACGGGGTCACCTCGACGCCGGCGTACTGCAGCGTCGCGTAGAGCCCGAGGATGCCGGCCGCCATGATGACGGCGCCCGCGTGGATCACCGCGCGGCCGAAGCGCTGCACGGCCTGCATGACGCCGAAGCCGATGATGATGCCGGCCGACCAGGGGATCTGCGCGAGGCCCGCCTTGAGCGGGGAGTAGCCGAGGCCGAGCTGGAAGAACAGCGACAGCACGAGCCCGAGGCCCGCCACGCCGGAGAAGAACACCACGCCGAGGACGAGCCCGCCGGTGAAGCCGCGCTTGCGGAACAGGCTCGGGACGATCAGCGGGTCGCCGCCGGCGCGCTGCTTGCGGGTCTCGTACCAGGTGAACAGGCCCCAGACGACGAGGGAGGCGGCCATCATGGCGAACGTCCAGGCGGGCCAGTCGTGCTCGCGGCCCTGGACGAGCGGGTAGATCAGCAGGCCGGCGCCGAGGGACGCCAGCGCGGCGCCGGTGAGGTCGAGGCGGGTCGCGTGCTCGGCGCGCCCGGCGGGCAGGTACTTCAGCCCGGCCAGCACGGCGGCGGCGCCGATCGGCAGGTTGATCAGGAAGATCATCCGCCAGCCGGTGCCGAACAGGTCGGCGTCGATCAGCCAGCCGGCCAGCACCGGGCCGCCGACCGACGACAGGCCCATCACGGGGCCGAACATGGCGAACGCGGCGCCCATCTCCTTGGCGGCGAACATCTGCTTGATCATCCCGATGCCCTGCGGCAGCATCAGCGCGCCGAACAGGCCCTGCACGGCGCGGGCGCCGATGAGCATCCCGGGGGAGACGGCGACGCCGCACAGCAGCGAGCCGACCGTGAAGCCGGCCGCGCCGATGACGAACATCCGCTTGCGCCCGTAGAGGTCGCCGAGGCGTCCGCCGGTGATGAGCCCGACGGCCATGGCGAGGGTGTATCCGGCGGCGAGCCACTGGATGGTGGTGGCGGAGCCGCCGAGCTCGGCGCGGATCGTGGGGGCGGCGATGTTGGTGATCAGCGCGTCCAGCATGTCCATGATCTCGCCGGCGAGGATCACGAACAGGGCGACCCAGCGCCAGCGGTAGCCGGCGTCCGCGGTGCCCCGCGCGGGGGACGTCAATGTGTCGGTCATGACCATCTCCGAAGAACGGTGTTCGTTGCTTACGAACAACGTTCTATGGCCGAACCTTGTTCGTGTCAAGTACGATGTTCGTGTCGCATCAGATTCTCTCTCTAGTAGAGAAGATATATCGCGTTTCGCGATAGTCAAGATGTATCGCGAGATTGGGAGGACCCGACGTGGCCACCACACGCCCGGAACCGGAGCTGCCGACGCCGCCCGGACGTAAGCCGCGCAGGACCGCGCCGCCCAGGCAGCCGCTCACCCAGGAGTTCATCGTCGACACGGCGATCCGCGTCCTGGACGCCGAGGGGCTGGAGGCGGTGACCATGCGCCGCGTCGCGCAGGAGCTCGGGACCGGCCCGGCCTCCCTCTACGCCCACGTCTCGGGCAAGGAGGAGCTGCGCGAGCTGATGCTCGACCGGGTCGCCGCCGAGATCAGGCTCCCCGTCCCCGACCCGGAGCGCTGGCAGGAGCAGCTGCACGAGCTGGCGAGCGAGATCCGCCGCGTCTTCACCTCGCACCGCGACATCGCCATGGTGTCCATGGGGATGGTCCCGACCGGCCCGCACCTGCTGGACGTCGCGGAGGCGCAACTCGCGCTGATGAGGGCGGGCGGCGTCCCGAAAGAGATCGCGGGCATCGCCGTGGACACCCTGGGCATGTTCCTCGACGCGGGCGCCATCGAGGACACGATCCATCTGACGAAGGCGCCCCCCGGCGCGGACCCCTGGGAGTACTTCCAGAAGTACATCGGGGAGGTCCGCGCGTACTTCAACGCCCTGCCGCCGGATCGCTATCCCGTCGTGAGCGGGATGGTGGACGAGCTCATCGCGATGGACGGCGAGCAGCGGTTCGAGTTCGGCCTCGGCCTCCTCGTCCGGGGCATCGCGTCCTACGTCGAGGACGAGGAACGCCCCGGTTAGGCGAAGACGTGCTGGAAGGCGGTGTGCCTGGGGGAGCCCTTGGCGGTGTCCCAGACGGCGAAGACGACGTGCTCGAACCGTCCGGCGAACTCTCCGCCCGGACGCAGCGGCTCTGCGAACGCCTCGGCGACCTCTGCCGGGTCGTTGCGGAACACGCCGCAGCCCCAGGCGCCGAGAACGAGCCGGCTGTGCCCGTTGGCCAGTGCCACGGCGAGGACCTTGCGGGCCCGCAGCCGCAGGACGGCGGGGATCTGCTCGGCCTTGGCGGCGTCCCGGATCGCGCCGCGATTCGGTGCGGGCGACGTCAGGAAGGCGACGTCGTACGGCTCCTCAAGCAGGCGGCCGGAGTCGTCCCGGAACACCGGAACGTCGGGCGAGTAGATCATGTGGTCGCTGTAGAGGAGATCGCCTTGCGCGCGGTGGAAGTCGTAGAACTCCCTGGCCGACCGCAACGTCTCGTACAGGCCGGACGAGCGTGCCAGCCCTTCTTCCTGGGCGTGCGCTCCGTTCAGGAACCCGCCGCCCGGGTTCTTCGCCGAGGCGAAGTTGAGGGCGAACGGGACCGTCCCTTGGCCGCGCAGCCGGTGCGCGGCGGCGAGCGTCGTCTCGTCGGTGACCTCGATGCGGGTCTCGGCGCCGGCCGCGGGGAGGTCCGCGAGGAGCGCGTCCAGTTCGGCTGGCCGGTATAGGACAGTGCGCCGGACCGCGGCGGCGAGGCCCGCGGCGATCGAGACGGTGCGGCCCGAGGGGCCCGGATAGTCGCCGCGCTCGAGGATGGCCACGGTCTCCTGCGCGGTCGTCCGGCGGGGATGTCTGCTCATGTCGCCTCGGATTCTGCTGGCCGGGCGAACCCGACCGCAAACCCTTTTATGATCATTTCTGGCATGCTGGCCCCCCATGCAGCCCACGAGATCGCGTACCGGACGGTCCGGACGGGGGACGCTCGGCGACCTCGACGCGGAGTTCGAGCGGGCGCGGCGAGGCCGGAAGCGGGGGATGATCGCCGGAGTCCTGGCGCTCGTCCTGGTGATCGGGCTGGGCGGGGCGCTCGCCTGGTACCTCCTGCCGGGCTCGGCGTCGGCCCGCGGCACGTCCGCCAAGGCGGGCAAGAGCGGTACGCCGCCGCCGGACGGCGCCAGGATCGAGGCGGAGCCGTCCGACGCGCCCATCGTCAAGCCCAAGAAGACCCCGTACATCCCCGCCAAGGGGTCGGGGAAGTTCACCCGTCCCGCCACGAGCGGCAAGGTGCACGGGCACGGCAAGCTGATGCGCTACATGGTCGAGGTCGAGGGCGGCCTGCGGCAGGACCCCGCCGCCTTCGCGCGGAGCGTGGACGAGATCCTCGCCGACCCGCGCGGCTGGACGGCCGGCGGCAAGTGGGCGTTCAAGCGCGTCAACTCGGGCCCGTACGACTTCGTCGTGAAGCTCGCCTCGCCGGGCACCGTCGACAAGATCTGCGGCGCCTACGGGATGACGACCGAGGGCAAGGTCAACTGCAGCGCGGGCAAGCAGGTCATCGTGAACCTGAAGCGCTGGCTGCTGCTCACCACCTACTACCGCGGCCAGCCGGAGCACTACCACGCGCTGACCATCAACCACGAGGTCGGCCACCGGCTCGGGTTCGGGCACATGACCTGCTCGGGACGCGGCCGCCTCGCGCCCGTCATGCAGCAGCAGATCTTCGGGCTGAAGGGCTGCAAGATCAACGGCTGGCCGTACGACCGGAAGGGCCGGTTCGTGAAGGGCCCGTCCGTCCCCTAGGCGGGCGGCTCCGCAAAAAAGATGGGGGAGGTTCGGGCCGGTCCGCCACACTTGGGGCGTGCTTCTGACGATCACGACCACCATGGACCAGGCGACCGACCTGGGATTCCTCCTGTACAAGCATCCCGGCCGGGTGCAGCGTTTCGACCAGTCCTTCGGTACGGCGCACGTCTTCTACCCGGACGCGGAGGAGCATCGGTGCACGGCGGCTCTGCTGCTGGACGTCGACCCGGTCAGGCTCGTGCGCACGCGTGGCAAGAGCACACCCGACTTCTCCCTCGGCCAGTACGTGAACGACCGCCCCTACGCGGCGTCGTCCCTGCTGGCGTCGGCCATGGCGAACGTCTTCCGCACAGCCATGCGCGGGCGGTGCGACGCCCGTCCAGAACTGGCGGCTGCGCCGATCCCGCTCGAAATCGTCCTTCCGGCGCTGCCGTGTAGGGGCGGGGCAGGGCAGGTGGAGCGGTTCTTCGCGCCGCTCGGCTGGAACGTGTCGGCCGTGCCCGTCCCGCTCGATCCGGAGTTCTCCGAGTGGGGCGACTCCCGGTACGTGACGCTCACGCTGACCGGGACGGTCCGCCTGGCCGACGCGCTCAACCAGTTGTACGTGCTGCTTCCCGTCCTGGACGACGCCAAGCACTACTGGATGGCGTCGGACGAGGTCGACAAGCTCATCCGGGCAGGGGAGGGGTGGCTGGGCGCGCATCCCGACCGCGGAGCCATCACGCGCCGCTATCTCGCCAACCGGCGAGCTCTGGTCCGTACCGCGCTGGGCCGGCTCGCCGACGCGGAGGACGCGCCGGATGAGGCACTCGACCCCGTGGAGGTCGAGGAAGAGGCGTCCTCGGAGGACCCGCGGCCCGTTTCGCTGGCCGAACGCCGCCTCCAGTCGGTCGTGCAAGCGCTCCACGGCGAGAACGCCCGCCGGGTCATCGACCTTGGCTGCGGCTCCGGGAAGCTGATCGCGCAGCTGGCCAAGGACGACTTCTTCAGCGAGATCTCCGGAACGGACGTCTCGTACCGCGCACTAGGCCACGCCTGGCGTCGGCTCCACTGGGACAAGCAGCCGCGCCGGGAGAGCGACCGTGTCCGGGACGTCTTCCAGGGCGCGCTGACCTACGCGGACGAACGGTTCCGCGGCTACGAGGCGGCGGTCCTGATGGAGGTCATCGAGCATGTCGACCCGCCTCGCCTCGGCGCGGTCGAGCGAGTCGTGTTCGGGCACGCCGCGCCCCGCGTGGTGGTCGTGACGACGCCGAACGCGGAGCACAACGTCCGGTACGAGGGGATGGCGCCCGGGGCGATGCGCCATCCCGACCACCGTTTCGAATGGACGCGGGCCGAGTTCCGCGCGTGGGCCGGCCAGGCCGCCGCCGCGCACGGCTACCGCGTCCGGTACGTACCCGTCGGCGACGACGACCCCGAGGTCGGCGCACCGACGCAGATGGGGGTGTTCACCAAATGACCGAGATCCGGGTCCCGGAGATGGGCCTCGTCGTGCTCGTCGGCGTGTCCGGATCGGGCAAGTCGCACTTCGCGCGCAAGCACTTCAAGCCCACGCAGGTGGTGTCGTCCGACTTCTGCCGCGGGGTCGTGTCGGACGACGACAACGACCAGTCCGCCACCGGCGACGCGTTCGACCTGCTGCACTACATCGTGGCCAAGCGGCTGCGGCGCGGGCTGCTGACCGTGGTGGACGCGACCAACGTGCAGAGCAAGGCGCGGGAGGCGCTGCTGCGGGTCGCCAAGGAGCACGACGTCCTGTCGGCCGCGATCGTGCTGGACGTCCCTGAGAGGCTCGCTGCCGAGCGGAACGCGGCCCGCCCGGAGCGGGACCTGGCCCCGCACGTCATTCCGCGCCAGCGGCGCGAGCTGAGGCGCGGCATGCGCTCGCTCGGCCGCGAGTTCCGCCGCGTCCACGTCCTGACCGGCCCCCAGGAGATCGACGCCGCGACGATCGCGTACGAGAAGGCGTGGAACGACAAGCGGGAGCTGACCGGCCCGTTCGACGTCATCGGCGACGTGCACGGCTGCCGCGCCGAACTGGAGGACCTCCTCACCGGCCTCGGCTACGAGATCGACAGGGACGCGCAGGCACGCGCCGTTGGAGCGAACCATCCGGGTGGACGCAGCGCCGTGTTCGTCGGAGACCTCGTCGACCGCGGCCCCGACACGCCTGGCGTCCTGCGTCTGGTCAAGGGGATGGTGGCCGCCGGCGACGCGCTGTGCGTCTCGGGCAACCACGAGGCGAAACTCATCCGTGCTCTGCGCGGACGCAAGGTGCGCGTCGCGCACGGCCTCGCCGAGTCACTGGAACAGCTCGCCGCCCAGGAAGAGGACTTCCGCGACGATGCGCTGCGTTTCATGGACGGTCTCATCAGCCACTACGTCCTGGACGGTGGTCGCATGGTCGTGGCCCACGCGGGGCTCAAGGAGGACTACCACGGTCGTGCGTCCGGGCGCGTCCGCTCGTTCGCGCTCTATGGCGACACCACGGGGGAGACCGACGAATACGGTCTGCCGGTGCGTTACCCGTGGGCGCGCGACTACCGGGGCAAGGCCATGGTCGTCTACGGGCACACTCCCGTCCCGGAAGCGGAATGGGTCAACAACACCATCTGCCTGGACACCGGTGTGGTGTTCGGCGGAAAGCTGACCGCGCTGCGCTATCCGGAGCGTGAGCTGGTGTCGGTTCCGGCCAGGCAGGTCTGGTACGAGCCGACGCGTCCGCTGGAGGCTCCGGCCGGGGCCAGCACGGGTGGCCACCGGGAGAACGACGTCCTCAACATCGGGGACGTCCTAGGCAACCAGGGCGTCGAGACCCGTCTGATGGGTCGCGTCACCGTCCGCGAGGAGAACGCGCTGGCCGCGCTGGAGGTGATGAGCCGGTTCGCCGTGGATCCGCGCTGGCTCGTCTACCTGCCGCCCACCATGGCCCCTGCCGAGACGTCGTCTCTGCCCGGATATCTGGAACACCCGGCGGAGGCCCTTGCCGCCTACCGGGACAAGGGCGTCGTCCGTGCGGTGTGCGAAGAGAAGCACATGGGCTCGCGTGCCGTCGCGGTCGTCTGCCGCGACGCCTCAGTGGCGGTGGAACGCTTCGGCGTGACCGACGGGACGACCGGGGCCGTCTACACCCGGACCGGGCGTTCCTTCTTCCGCGACCCCTCCCGCACTGCCGAGGTACTGGACCGGCTCCGCGCCGCGATCGGCGCCGCCGGGCTCTGGGAGGAGCTGGACACCGGCTGGCTCGTCATCGACGGCGAACTGCTGCCGTGGTCGGCCAAGGCCATGGACCTCATCCGCACGCAGTACGCCGCGACCGGCGCCGCCGCCCGCGCCGCCCTGCCCATGGCGTCCGACGTCCTCGCGCGCGCGGACGCACGCGGTCTCGACCTCGGCGGGCTCCGCGAACGCGTCGACCGGCGCGCCGCCAACGCGTCCAGGTTCCGGGACGCCTACGCGCGCTACTGCTGGACGGTGGACGGCCTGACCGGCATCCGCTTCGCCCCGTTCCAGATCCTGGCCGGGGAGGGCCGCTCCTGGGCGGACGCACGCGACCACGAGTGGCACATGGCCGTCGCCGAACGACTCGCGGACAACGATCCAAGCGAACTCGTCCAGCGGACGCGGTCGGTGACGGTCGACCTGGGTTCGCCTCAGTCGGAGGCCGCCGCCGTCGAATGGTGGGAGAAGCTCACCGCCGCCGGGGGCGAGGGCATGGTCGTCAAACCGCTCGGGCCGCTGCCGGAGGGGATCAAGGTCCAGCCCGGCGTCAAGTGCCGCGGGGCGGAGTACCTGCGGATCATCTACGGCCCGGACTACCTGGAGCCGGAGAACCTCGACCGGCTGCGCCGCAGGTCGCTCGGGCGCAAGCGGTCCCTGGCGATGCGCGAGCACGCGCTCGGAACCGAGGCCCTCGGCCGGCTCGCCGGCGGGGAACCGCTGTGGCGCGTCCACCAGGCGGTGTTCGCCGTGCTGGCGCTGGAGTCCGAGCCCGTGGACCCGCGCCTTTGACCGCGCGCCGCGGCCCGCCTCCCCTTGGGGGCGGGCCGTGGCGGGCTGCTCAGGTCGAGAAGAGCATGTGGAACACGCTGCCGTGGTGCGGGCGGTGGTGTCCACCGTGGTGATGGTGGTGGACCGCCCCTCCCGGTGCTCCCCACCCCGGCGCCGCGGCCGGCGGAGGGGCCGCCCGGTACTGCGACTCCATCTGGGCCAGGGCCTCAAGCTCGCCGTAGTCGAGGAAGACGCCCCGGCAGCTGTCACATTGCTCGATGTGGACGCCGCTGCGGGTGTAGGTCCGCATCACGCCACGACACTTAGGGCAGTGCATCGCCTTGTCATCCTTCCGGTATGGATCCCCAGGTAGAGGCTAAATGTAGGGCAGGTTTCGCGCCACGTCATGCCGCGTCCCTCGCTGCGGATATTCTCAGGCAGGCATCGACCATCGCCTGCTCCGGCCCGTCGAGTGGCCGATCTTCCCTCCCCGCGGATATGACGCACGTGGCGGCGATCTGGATCGCCAGACTTCGGGCGGGAACGTCCAGGGTCGTCCACGGGTCGCCGTGTGCGGGCACGGCCGGGCCACCCGCATCCCGGTAGGCGCCCAGGAAACGCTCCCAATCGTCCGGTGGGAGGACTCCTGCGGAGTAGAGCGCGGCAGGGCGGGCGAGGTCCCACGCAGGGTCACCCTTGCCGAGGTCCTCGATGTCGATGAGCCGCCAGTGTCCGCCGGGTGTGCGCACCATCTGGCCCAGATGCCAGTCGCCGTGAATGAGCGACGGGGCACTGCTTGAAGGCTCGGCCTCCTCGCCGCGTATCCATGCGGGAAGCGTGGTGAAAGCGTTTCGTACTTGGGTCTCGGCAGGGCCGTCCGCTAGGCGGGACACGAGGCGTGCCACACGTGTCGGACGTCCCCACGACGGTGCATTGACCGGGACGGTCCTGGAGTGGAGGTCCGCCAGGAGGCGGGCGCCGTCCTCCCAGGGGAGGTCCTGAGCCGGATCGACGGGCTCGCCGAACGTGGCGAGCGTGACCGTCCGGCCTTCCACGCAGAGCGGCGAGCCTAGCGGTCCGACCACGACATCCTGCAGCGACTCGGCCAGGCGTATCCGTTCGAGGAACGGGTCCCCGTACTCGCGGTCCGCCTGGTGCGCCTTCACGACCACGTCGCCGACCCGAACCACGAGCACACCGTGCCGGTCGTACAGCGTCTCCGGGGGGCCGCCGCCAGGGGCCTGCTCACGGCCGATGTCAACGAGCCGGGCGAAAAGCCCGGACTGGGCGGTCTCGGTGTGCACCGGACCAGTCAACCACTCTGCGCCGACCTCATCCTCCTAGGCGGGGTCGACTCGACGAACTCTTCCCGCAGCCGCTGCCGGACGACCTTCCCGAGCATGTTCCTAGGCAGATCCGTCCGCGGAAGGAACTCCGTCGGCACCTTGTAGTGCGACAGGTACCGCTCACAGTGCCGCCGCAGCTCGTCCGCCGAGAAGGGGTACGCGGGATGCTCGACCACGTGGGCGATGATGCGCTCGCCGCGCCGGGCGTCCGGCACACCGACCACGGCGCAGTCGTACACGGCGGAATGGCGGCGCAGCACCTTCTCCACCTCGGACGGAAATACGGTGAAGCCGCTCATCTTGATCATGTCCCGCTGGCGTTCCAGGATGGTGATGAAACCCTTCTCGTCCATCACCGCGATGTCACCCGTGCGGAGCCAGCCCTTCGACAGGGTCTGCGCGGTCGCGAGGGGCGCGTTCCAGTAGCCGGCGAACACCTGCGGCCCGCGCACGACGAGTTCCCCCGTCTCGCCCGGAGGCAGGACCTTCGTCGGCTCGTCCTGGTCGACGATGACGGCGTCGGTCAGGGGCAGCGGCACCCCGACCGTCAGGTTGCGCGCACCGCCCCCCAGCGGGTTCCCGGTCACCGCCGGGGACGCCTCGGTGAGCCCGTAGCAGTTGATCAGGCCCTTGGCGCCGTGCCGGTCGAGCCTGTCGATCGTGCCCTGCGTCAGCCCCATGGCACCGGAGATGTGGATGCGCAGCGAGCGCAGGTCGCCCGGCCGGAACCGGGGGCTGTCGAGCACCTGCTCGAACAGCGTCGGAACGCCCGGGAAGATGGTCGGCCGGTACTTGCGTATCGCGCGGACCACGCGATCGCCGTCGTAGCGGGGGAGCAGCACCACCGCCCCGGCCGTCATCACGGGCGCGACCAGGCAGCTCATCAGGCCGAACGAGTGGAACAGCGGCAGGACCGCCAGCGTCACGTCCTCGCCGGGACGTCCCTCCAGATCCCACGCGTGCTGCTGGCAGGCGTTCGCGACGAGGTTCCGGTGCGTCAGCATCGCGCCCTTGGGGCGCCCCTCCGTCCCGCCGGTGTACTGGATCGCCGCCAGATGGCGGGCCGGTTCCAGCGGGAACTGCTCGACCCTCCGCCGTGGCGCCTTCTGCAGATCCTTGAACGGGACGACGCCCGGGTCGGCCGGCACGTCCGCGGTGATGGCCGCGCGCCGCCGCTGCGCCTGCACCAGGGGCAGCCGCAGGGCGATCCGCCTGGACACCGGGAGGTAGTCGACCAGTGACGTCACCACGATGTGGTCCAGGCGCAGCCGGTCGCGCACCGCCCGCACCGTCGCATAGGAACGATCCAGGACGACCGCGACGCGCGCGCCGCAGTCGGCGAGCTGGCGGAGCATCTCCTCCTCGGTGTACAGGGGGTTGTGCTGGACCGCGATCGCCCCTCGGCGCAGGACGCCCCAGAACGCGATGACCTGCTGCGGGCAGTTCGGCAGGATCAGCGCCACCCGGTCGCCGGGCTGCACCCCGAGCCGGTGCAAACCGTCGGCGAACCGGTCCGCGGCATCGCGCAGGTCGCGGTAGCAGGTCCGCCGCCCGAAGAACATCAGCGCGGGCTTGCGCGGGTACCGGTCCGCGGCGTCGTCGAGCAGCCGCGTGACGGGGACGTCCGGGACGTCGATGTCGCCGGGCACCCCGGGCTGGTACCAGCGTCGCCAGGGCGACGATCGCAGTGACGAGTGCCACATAGCGCTCGATTCAATCATCTCCCGGACATCCATGCCGCGCGAAGATCTTCAAACCCGTGTGGAACGTTTCCGCCCATGAGGCCCTCCCTTACCTACGAACGACGAACTCAACGGGAGGCACCATGCAGCGGCCCATGCCCACGGTGGACGGAGTCGAGCACCGCTTCGTGGAGGCGCGCGGCGTCCGCTTCCACGTCGCCGAAGCGGGCGAGGGGCCGCCGCTGCTGTTCCTGCACGGCTTCCCCCAGCACTGGTACGCGTGGCGGCACCTGGTCCCACTTCTGGCGAACGACTACCGCCTGCTCATGCCAGACCTACGCGGTGCCGGATGGTCCGGCGCACCGTACCGCGGCTACGCCACCCGCGACCGGGCGTCCGACATCCTGGCCCTCATGGACGCCCTCGACCTCGACCGGGCCGGCCTGGTCGCACACGAATGGGGCGCCTGGGCGGCCTTCCGCCTCTGCCTGGACGCACCCGCCCGCTTCAGCCGCCTCCTCGCCATCAACATGATCCACCCATGGCCGCGCCAGCGCGCGGTCCTGCGCAACGCCTGGCGCATGTGGCACACCGCCCTATGGGAGTACCCCCTGCTCGGCGGCGCCGTCCTCCGCCACTGGCCGGCCTTCACCCGCTACCACCTGCGCCGCGGCGTCACCGACCCCTCCGCCTGGACCCGGCATGACGTCGACGAGTTCGTGGAATCCGCGCGCCACCATGCCCACGCGGGCCGCGCCCTGCACTGGCAGTACGTCCTCCGCGACATTCCGGCTCTGGCGACCGGACGGTTCAAGCGCAGGCACCTCACCGTCCCCACCACGATCCTGTTCGGCCGCGACGACTTCATGCTCGCCCCCGACATGCTCACCGGCGCCGCCGGCCACGCCGACGCCCTGGACAGCCGGACCGTCCCCGGCGGCCACTACCTTCCTAACGACAGCCCCGCGCTGGTGGCCGACACGATCCGCTCCCTCTTCCCCACCGGCGAAGAGGCGCGCCCACCGCGCACACCGCCCACAGCGGGCGCTCAGGTTCGAACAGGATGACGGGACGGGGGGCCGGGGTGAAGGCAGAACCCGACCATGTCGCGACGCTGGTCCGGGGGGCGCAGCAGGGCGACAGCCTGGCCATGCAGGAGCTGCTCGACCTGTTGGCCCCTTACGTCGGCAGGCTCTGCGGCCCGATCGCCCTGCAGGAGGGTCCGGACGCCGCGCAGGAGACACTCATCGCCGTCTTCCGCGGGATCTCCCGCCTGCGCGACCCGGCCGCCCTCTTCGGCTGGGTGCGGGCCATAGCCGTCCGCGAGGCCGTCCGGGTCGCTCGCCGCCAGGGTGCCCCCTCGCAGCCGCTCGACCTCGACGCCGTCCCCCAACGAGGCGATCCTCAGCTCGCGTCCGACGTCCGCGACGTCCTGGACCGGCTGTCCCCCGAACACCGCGCCGTACTCGTGCTGCGCGACGTCGAGGGCCTCGACGAACGAACCGTCGGCCATCTGCTCGAAATCTCCACAGGAACGGTCAAGTCGCGCCTGCACCGGGCGCGGCGGGGCTTCCGGAAGGCATGGGGAAAATAGCGATGAACCAACCTGACTGGCCCATGGCCGACCTCGACCCCGTCAGGCGGTTGCGCATCATGGCGGAGTCCATCCCCGGCGCCACCTACGCCGAACAGGTCTTCGACAACACCTTCAGTGAAGTCTGGGCCATCGCGAGCGACCTGGAAACGGAGCTCCCCATGCTCCTCACCGACGTCCGCACGATGCGCATCACCCGATCCGACGGCGAACACCTCGAAGCGAAGGCCATAGGCCGCCTAGGCCAACGCGCCCGCTTCGACATCGTCATGCGCCCGGGTTGGTGCTGGATGCAGAGCCGCTTCCTGCACGGCGGCCTGGCCGCGACCGCCACCTCCAAAGGCACCCGCGTTGCCTTCACCGGCGCCCTCCGCCTCCCCGGCATGGCCCTGGCCACCCC
>NZ_SMKY01000076.1 GCF_004349235.1 Actinomadura darangshiensis
GCCCCGGAATCCCCCTGGCGCCCCCGCTGAACGCGGGCTACGCCGAGGCGTCGCGGACCGCCTCCGCCATCGTGGCGTCGCCCTCCGCGAGGTAGCCCTCGACCACGCCGGCGCGGTCGGCCTCCGGACGGTTCTGGCTCATCTTCGCCTTCGCCTCGATCCGGGTGATCAGCAGTTCGAGGCCCACGATCGCGCGGAGCTGGCCGGCGATGAACGCGGGCGGAGCGTCGTCCACGGACCATCCGGGATCCCGGTCGCCCTCGTGGCGGCCGGTGAGGCGGCGCACCATCGACTCGACCCAGGCCGGATCGTCATGGACGACGAGATGCCCGTAGACGTGCGCGGTCAGGTAGTTCCACGTCGGTACCACGCGCCCGTGCTCGGCCTTGGACGCGTACCAGGACGGCGACACGTACGCGTCCGGCCCGTGCACGATGAGCAGCGACTCTCCGGCGGCGGGCTCGCGCCACTGGTCGTTGTTGCGCGCCACATGCGCCAGCATCGCGCCGTGCTCGCCCACCGAGGCGTTATACAGGACGGGCAGGAACGTCGTGATCAGGCCCTGCGGCGTGCTGGTGACGAGGTCGGCCGCGCCGCATCCGGCCAGGAGCGCCCTGACCTCGGCGTCGTCCGCGGAAAAATGCGCCGGAACGTACATGGACGCGACGGTACCCGAGGGCGCTGTCGGTGCCGCATGCGAAGGTGGAGTGGTGAGCGCCGATGAGGAGCGTGACGGGGTTCGGCTGACGAACCTCGACCAACCCCTGTTCGAGGGGGCGGACGCGACGAAACGCGATCTGGTCGACTACCTGGACGCCGTCGCCGGCCGCATCGTCCCCCGGCTCGCCGGGCGGCCGCTGTCGGTCAAGCGCGTGCTGCGCGGCCAGAAGCCGTTCATGCAGAAAAATACGCCCAAGTACACGCCGTCCTGGGTGCGGACGGTCACGGTGTGGGCGGAGACGTCCCAGCGCGAGGTCTCCTACGCGCTGTGCGACGACCGCCGCACGCTGCTGTGGTTCGCGAACCAGCGCGCCGTCGAGTACCACCCGCCACTCGTGCTCGCCGACGCGTGGGACAGGCCCACCGACCTGGTCATCGACATCGACCCGCCCGACCCGGACGCGTTCGGTGTCGCCGTCGCCGCCGCGCACGTCGTCCGGCAGGCGATGGACGACTCGGGCCTGCGCGGCGCGGTCAAGACGAGCGGCGCCAAGGGCGTGCACGTGTTCGTGCCCCTGGACGGCGAGGCGCCCATCGTGGACGTCGCCGCCGCCACCCGCGCCCTGGCCGTTCGCGCCGAGCTGCTCGACCCCGGCTTGGCGACGACGGCGTTCATCCGGGAGGACCGCGGCGGCAAGGTGTTCCTCGACTCGACGCGCGCCGGCGGCGCGACCGTCGTCGCCGCCTACAGCCCGCGGATCCGTCCCGGTACGCCGGTCTCGTTCCCCGTGCCGTGGGACGACCTCGACGATGTCGCGCCGTCCGACTTCACCGTGAAGACCGCCGCCGCCCTCGTGGCCGACCGCGACCCGTGGGCCGACCTCATGCCGGAGCCGCAGTCCCTGCCCGCCGATCTGGTCGAGCAGGGGCACACGATCCCGATCGCCCGGGTCCAGGCGATGCACGAAGGCAAACGCCGGGCCCGGGCGCGCCGGAACACCTGAAATCCGCCGCCGGCGGGAACTCAGGAATTGAGGTCGACGGGCAGCGTCCGGTGGCCGTTGGAGATGAACGACTCGACCGGACGCAGTTCGGCCGGGTCGACCGCGAGCGCCATATCGGGGAAACGGCTGAAAAGCGCAGGCAGCGACACCTCGGCCTCCATCCGCGCGAGATGCGAACCCACGCAGAAGTGCACGCCGTGCCCGAAGGAGATGTGCTCCTTGTTCGCGCGGGTGAGGTCGAACAGGTCGGCGTCGTCGCCGTGCAGGGAGAGGTCGCGCCCCGCCGCCGCGTAGGCCGCGAGGATCGCCTCGCCCTTGCCGATCGTGACGCCGTCGACGTCGATGTCCTCGACCGCGTAGCGCAGCGGCAGGTTCGCGACGGGCGCCTGCCAGCGCAGCGACTCCTCGATCACCTCGCTCCACGGCACCTCGCCCGACCGGACGAGGGCGCGCTGCCGCGGATGCGTCAGCAGCGCCGTGATCGCCTGGTCGAGCAGGTTCACCGTCGTCTCGTGGCCGGCGGAGATCATCAGGATGAGCGTGTCGACGAGCTCGGTCTCGCTCAGCCGCGAGCCGTCCTCGTCGGTGGAGGCGATGAGGACGCCGGCCAGGTCGTCGGCGGGCTCGCGGCGCCGGAACGCGACGAACTCCTGGAGGATGCCGTACATCTCGACCTGGTTGGAGATCGCCTCCTCGGGCGTGAGCGCCGTGTTGAAGATGCCGTCGACGCAGCGCCGCAGCGCCGGCCGGGTCTCGTCCGGGACGCCGAACAGCCGGCAGATCACCTCGATCGGCAGCGGGTAGGCGAACGCCTCGCGCAGGTCGGCGCGCCCGCCGGGGGAGGCGGCGAGCCCGTCGACGAGGTCGCGGGTGATCTGCTCGACGTCCGGGCGGAGCGCCTCGGTGCGGCGCGGGGTGAACGCGCGCGAGATGATGGTGCGGAGCCGCCGGTGGTCGTCGCCGTAGGCGGTGAACATGTTCCGCACCGAGACCCACAGGCGCAGCGGCCAGTCCTCGGCGATCTCACCGTTGATGTACTTCGTCCAGTGCAGGTTCGGGTTCTTGGACACCCGCGGGTCGGCCAATAGCCGCTTGAGCTGCTCCTGGCCGGTCACCGCCCAGGCCGCGACGCCGCCGGGGAGTTCCACGGGCGCCACCGGGCCGCGTTCCCGCAGTTTCGCGGCCTCTCCCTGAACGTCGCTGCCGAACGGGTCGATGACGTGCGGATTCTCCATTGAGAACCTTTCCGAGATCGCGTTGGAGTCGCCGCGCGAGGCGGCTTCTGAATGAGCGGACGCTGCCAACGTACGGTGCGTCGCGCCACTCTGCCAGAGCACTCCGGCGACTGACTCGCCTACTCCTTTTCGGCCTTTCCTTAAATGGCGGCGCGGAAATCCTCTGGGCGGGTCTCGGGGTGCCGCGGGTCGGCGAACCGGCCCGGCACGTCCGCGTCGGCGCCAGCTGCGGCGGGCTCGCCCCAGCCGTGACCGGGCGACACCACGTTGTCGGGTGCGGCCTCGGGCGGGGCGCCGTACTCGGGCGGGGCGCCGTACAAGTAGGAGCCGAGCCCGATCAGCAGGCGCTGCACGTCCGTCTGCGGCCGGACGACGAGCCGCAGGAACTGGCTCGTCGAACCGAGCTTGTTGCCGCACTCCCGCACGAACACTCCGTGGTGGGCGATCAGGTGGTCGCGGAGCCCGACGCCGTCCTTGCCGTCCGGCAGCTTGACCATGAGGAAGTTGCCCTGCGACGGGAACACCTTCAGCCCCGGCAGCGACGCGAGCTGCTGCGCCATCAGCATCCGGTCGCGCGACAGCAGCCGCAGGCTCTCCCGGTACTCGGCGCCGTGCTCGCGCAGCAGGAACACCACGACCTCGGCGAAGGAGTTGAGGTTCCAGCGCGGCAGCGCGGCCCGGACGGTCTGCGCCAGCGCCGGGTTGGCGACCATGTACCCGAACCGGATGCCGTGCAGCCCGAAGTTCTTCCCGAGGCTCTTCAGCACGATCACGTTCGGGCGGATGCGGGCCTCGTCGGCGACGCTGGTGTGCGCCTCGGCGTCGACGAAGTCGAGGAACGACTCGTCCACGACGACCAGATCCAGGTCGATGAGGCAGTCCAGCAGCCGGACGATCTCCCGCCGCGGGACGTACCCGCCGTCGGGGTTGTTGGGGTTGCACACGACCGCCGTCCGCGACCCGCGCGCCCGGATGAAGTGCACGAACGCGTCCACGTCGAACTCGAACCCGCGCAGCTCGTGGAGCTGGAACATGTCGACCCGCTTGCCGGTCTCCAGCGGCTGGTCCGTCCAGCGGCCGAACGTCGGGATCGGCGTGGCGAGGCTCTCGCGCACCAGCAGGTGGTCGATCCAGGTGATCAGCTCCGTCGACCCGTTGCCCATCACGACCGTCTGCGGGTTGTGCCCGAGCGTCGCGCACAGCTCGGCGGTGATCGTGTCGGCGTCGCTCGGGTAGTACTTCAGGATGTGCTCCAGCGAGCCCGCCAGCTGGGAGAACATCGCCGGCGTCGGGAAGTACGGGTTGCACGGGATGCAGAAGTCGACCAGGTCCTGCCGCCCTGACGACGCCCGCTGGAGGGCGAAGAAGGACGGGCTGTGCGCGTTCTTGCGCAGCAGCCCCGGATCTATCGGGTCCGATGGCACGCAAGAGGGTACGCGCCCCTCCGGGCGGCGGTTCAGCGGCGTCCGGCGTCGGCTTCGAGGAGCTTGCGCAGCTGCCCGGTCGCGTCCGGTTCCAGGGTGTCGAAGCGCTCCCGGTAGAGGGCGGTGGACGCCGGCGCGGGCCAGCCGTCCGGGAGGTGCTCGGCGGGCAGCCCGGGGTCGGTGCGCAGCAGCTGCAGCCAGTCGGCGCCGAGGAGGGTCAGCCGGGTGAGCGGACGGTCGTGCCGCTCGCGGTCCGGCGTCCAGGTCGCGAGGAACGCCTCGTGCTCGGCGCGGATCGCCTCGACGTCCCACGCCCGGTGCAGCAGCCGCGGCACGTCGGTGCCCTCCACCGGCAGGGAGTAGAACCCGTCGGCCAGCTCCGCCAGCCCGGCGAACTCCGGCCCGGCGAAGATCGCGGCGATGTCGGCCCGGCCGGGCGCGATCCACAGCCCGTCCCGCAGCCCGCCGAAGCCCGCCCAGCTGAGCCGCGCGCGGATCTGGTGGCGCAGGTCGCGGCGGCTCTCCGGCATGGAGTAGCTGAGCAGCGTCCACTCGCCGCCCGGGTGGGTGAACGGCTTCGGCGACCGGACCCGCGGCGTGGCCTCGCGGAGCAGGTCCTCCGCCCAGGGGCTGAGCGAGAACCGGGCGGTGCGGCCCTCCCGGGTGCGGTCGAGCAGGCCCTTGCGGGTCATCCGCGCGAGCGTGGCGCGGCCCGCCGCCTCCGCCACCCCGAGGTCGTCCAGCAGGTGCAGGAAGACCCGCGAGCTGATCGGCGGGTGGCCGCGGTCGAGGACGAGCGATCCGAGGAAGCTGAACAGCAGCTGCTGCGGCGCCCGCCGGCGCGGCCGGGCGCCGGGGGACGCGTCCTGCTCGGCGGTCATTCCCGTCCCTCCTGTTCGTCCGGTGGCCATCACAGCATGCCTCGCCGCCGGCACGCGGCTCAGCTTATTCGATCAAATATTGACGCACGACACTGTGACATCTAACTTCTGAGGGACGATCGACCGGGAGAGGGTGGCAATGGAGCTGAACGGGAAGGTGGCGGTGGTCACCGGCGCCGGGCGCGGCCTCGGCCTCGCCTACGCCGCGGAACTCGCCCGCGCGGGCGCGGCCGTCGTGGTCAACGACGTGGACGCCGCGACGGCCCGGGCCGCGGCGAAGCAGATCACCGACGCGGGCGGCCGGGCCGTCCCGCACGCCGCCGCCGTCGGCCCGTCCGAGACGGCCGAGGCCCTGGTCGGGCGGGCCGTGGACGAGTTCGGCCGGCTCGACGTGATGGTGACCAACGCCGGCGTCCTGCGCGACCGCGTGCTGTGGAAGATGACCGACGACGACTTCGACACCGTCGTCCAGGTCCATCTGAAGGGCACCTTCACCTGCGCCCGCGCCGCCGCCGTCCGGTTCCGCCAGCAGGGCGAGGGCGGCCGGCTCATCCTGGTCGGCTCCCCGGCCGGGCAGCGCGGCAACTTCGGGCAGACGAACTACTCGGCGGCCAAGGCCGGGATCGTCGGCTTCGTCCGCACCTGGGCGATGGAGCTGGCCCGCGCGAACGTCACCGTGAACGCGATCGTCCCGGTCGCGGCGACCGCGATGACCGAGACGATCCCCGCGCTCGCCCCGTACGCCGAGGCGATGCGGGAGGGACGCGAGATGCCGCCGTTCGCCCGCCGCGCCCTCGCGTTCGGCACGCCCGAGGACGCCGCCGGGCTCGTCGCGTTCCTCGCGTCCGACGCCGCGTCCGGCATCACCGGGCAGGCCGTCGGCGTCGGCGGCGACCGGCTCTCGATCTGGAGCCACCCGACGCAGGCGGTCGCCGCCTACCGGGACGGCGGCTGGGGCGCGGACGACATCGCCGGCGCCTGGCCCACGATCTTCGCCGAGCACGAGCAGGGCGTGGGGGAGAACCTCCCGGAGGCGTCCCGATGAGCGGCCTCGACCTGGACGCACTGGAGGCCATCGACGTCCACGTGCACGTCGAGACCGACCTCCACGGCCACCTCTCCCTCCCAGGCGACTACCTCGAAGCGTCCGCGGAGTACTTCGGCGGCGAGCACCACACGCCCGATGTCCACGAGATCGCGGCGTACTACCGCGAGCGCCGCACGGCCGCCGTGGTGTTCACCGTCGACATCGAGAACGCCACCGGGCATCCCGCGCTGTCCAACGAGGAGATCGCGGACGCCGCCGCCGAGCACCCCGACGTGCTCGTCCCGTTCGCCAGCATCGACCCCGCGAAGGGACGCGCCGGCGCCCGGACGCTCCGCCGCCTGATCGAGGAGCGCGGCGTCCGCGGCATCAAGTTCCATCCGTCCCTGCAGGGCTTCGCGCCGAACGACCGCAGCGCCTACCCGCTGCTGGAGGTCGCGGCCGAGCACGGCGTCCCGGCGCTGTTCCACACCGGGCAGACCGGGATCGGCGCGGGCATGCCGGGCGGCGGCGGCATCCGGCTCGGCCTGTCGAACCCGATGCTGCTGGACGACGTCGCCGTCGACCTCCCCGAACTGACGATCATCATGGCGCACCCGTCGTTCCCCTGGCAGGACGAGGCCCTCGCCGTCGCCACGCACAAGCCGAACGTCTACATCGACCTGTCCGGCTGGTCGCCGAAGTACTTCCCGCCGCAGCTCGTCCGGTACGCCAACAGCCTGCTCCAGGACAAGGTGCTGTTCGGCTCCGACTACCCGGTCATCAGCCCGGACCGCTGGCGGGACGACTTCGCCAAGCTGGAGATCAAACCGCACGTTCGCCCCAAGATCCTCAAGGACAACGCGATCCGGGCCCTCGGCCTCGGCAAGGGGGAGAAGGCATGAGCACGACAGTCGCGTTCGAGGACCTGAAGAGCCTGGCCGGCGGGTCGCTCGGCACCAGTCGCTGGCTGGAGGTGGACCAGGCCCGGATCAACACCTTCGCCGACGCCACCGACGACCACCAGTGGATCCACGTCGACCCCGAACGCGCGAAGGACGGCCCGTTCGGCGGCCCGATCGCGCACGGGTACCTGACGCTGTCGCTGGTCATCCCGCTCTGGACCGAACTCCTCGACGTCACCGGCGTCACGACCAAGGTGAACTACGGGCTGAACAAGGTGCGCTTCCCGGCCCCCGTCCCGTCCGGCTCCCGTATCCGCCTCACGGGAACCCTGACCGACGTTTCAGACGTATCCGGCGGCCTGCAGCTGACAGCCGACCTGACGGTGGAGATAGAGAACGCCCCCAAACCGGCCTGCGCCCTCCAAGCCCTCTTCCGCTTCTACCCCTGACTTCTCAACGGTCTGGGTCGTGGTCGGTCGGTTCGGTCAGGTGTCCGTATGATGGACAGCCGACGCCGGCGGATGGGGGACGATCGATGCCACGGGAAGGGACCGGACCGGACTTCATCGAGGCGCTGGCCCGGGGCCTCGACGTCATCACCGCCTTCGAGGCGCGCCGGCCGGTCATGACGCTGGCGCAGGTCGCGGAGGCCACCGGACTGGCCCGCCCGACCGCCCGCCGCATCCTGCTCACCCTCCGGGAACTCGGGTACGTGCGCGCGGACGACGGCGGCTACGCCCTCACCCCGCGCGTCCTCGGCCTCGGCGTCGCCTACGTCCGCTCGCTGGGCCTGTGGGACGTCGCGCGCCCCCACATGGAACGGCTGGTCGCCCGGACGAACGAGTCGTGCTCGATCGCGCAGCTCGACGGGTCCGACATCGTCTACGTGGCCCGGGTCGCCGTCCCGAAGATCGTGGCGCTGGCGGTGCAGATCGGCACGCGGTTCCCGGCGCTGCAGACCTCGCTCGGCAAGGTGCAGCTCGCCGCGCTCGACTCCGCCGACGTCGACCGGATCCTCGCCGAGCCGACCCGCTCCGGCCTGGAGCCCCGCGTCCACCTCTCCAGGGAGGAGCGGGACGCGGAGCTGCGCGAGGTCCGGGCGCGCGGCTGGGCGCTGACCGACGAGCAGCTCGCGCGCGGCATCCGCTCGGTGGCGGCGCCCCTGCGGGACGGCTCCGGCAAGGTCGTTGCGGGCATCAACGTGAACACGCACGCCGCCGAGACGCCCGTCGAGCAGCTGCTGGAGGAGCACCTCCCGATGCTCCTGCACACGGCGGGGGAGATCAGCGCCGACTTCGCGCGGCTGGAGACCGTCCCGCAGGTCACCGCGGGGTGAGGACGATCCGTCCCGCCGCCGACCCTTCCGCCTGACGCCGCCACGCCGCCGCCGCGTCCTTCAGCGGGACCGTCTCATGCGCGACGCTCAGCTTCCCGGACGCGGCCTGCCCGGCCACGAACGCGATCGAGGACGCCCGCTGCTCAGGCGTCAGCTCGTTGTTGGTGTAGCCGAGCAGCCGCAGCGACTTGCCGCGGATGACCGACGACTCGATCGGGCACGTCTCGTCCGCCGAGCCACCGAGGTTGACGAGCCGGCCGCCGGGACGCAGCGTCCGCGCCGCTGCCGCCGCCGGAGCGCCGAACAGCGGATCGAGGACCAGGTCGACCGGCCCGTCGGCGGCATCGGCGAACCGCCGCGCCAGCTCGGCCGCGTCGCCGGTGCCGAGCGCGACGACCGCGTCCGCCCCGGCCCGCCCGGCCCGTTCGCGGGCGCCCGCCGAACGCGCCGCGGCGATGACCCGCCGCGCGCCCGCCGTCCGGGCGAGCTGGACGGCGGCCTGGCCGACGACGCCGCCCGCGCCCAGCACCACGACCTGCTCACCGGCGGCCAGCCCGCCGCGCCAGGTCAGCGCCATGTGCGCGGCGACGGCCGACAGCCCGAGCGCGGCCAGCAGGACGGGATCGACGCCGTCCGGCAGCCCGACCAGCTCCGCCTCCGGGACGGCCGCGGCCTCCGCCATGCTCCCGTCGCCCGGCGCCATCCCGGCCGGGGTCGGGAACCAGACCGTCCGTCCCTCGTACGTCCCGACCCCCTGGACGCCCGGCACATACGGCATCGCCGGCGTCCCGAAGTAGGACGTCCCGGTCGCGCACAGCAGGTCGAGCGGTGTGATCGGCGCGGCGAGGACGTCCACGAGCACCTCGCCGCCCCCGGCCACGGGCGGCTTCCGGTCGTCCACCACGGGCGGACGTCCCGGCTCCCTGATCTCGGCGGCTCGCATCGGCTCAGGTCGCGATGTCGGGGTAGGGGAGTGTGACGTGCGAGACGCGCCGCGCGTACTCCAGCTGGAACCCGAGCGGTTCGTCGTGGTCGCGCTCGAACATCGCGATGAACAGCGTCAGCGTCAGGAACGGGTGCGCGCCCAGCTCGAACAGCTTCGGGTAGTCGTGCCCGGCGAGCGCGGCCCGCTCGTCGTCGTCGAACCGCAGCCAGGTGGACGACTCGCCGCCGTGGCAGTTGATGATGCGGTTGGCCTGCTCCTCCTCCCACCACGCCACCGTCGCCACCGGCTCGTCCCGGTAGCGTTCGACGAGGCCGGGGTCGCGGTCGACGGTGTAGAGGAACTTGTTCAGCAGGTACTTGCTCACTGGCCGGCTCCGTTCGGGTACCAGGTGAAGTAGGCCTCCATGGTGTGGAACAGGTCGTAGGTGTCGACGTAGTCGGCTTTGCGGCCCTCGCCCGCGACGCCCATCATCAGCATGAAGTCCATGAAGCCGTGGGTGGCGTTACCGGGCGCGTGCAGGCTGTCGAGGGTCACCTCGGCGAGGCAGCCCTCGATGTCGCCGGACGAGATCCACTCCACGGCCTTCGCGTCGAATTCGGGGTCGGGCCCGTGCGGGCCGAACTGGCGCGGACCGCCCAGCTCCAGCGACAGGTGCCCGGTGCCGATGACCGCGACCCGCTGGTTCCCCGGCCACGACTCGACCAGCTCCCGGATCGTCCGCCCCAGCTGGACGAACCGTTTCGGCCGCGGCAGCGGCGGCGCGAAGATGTTGGTGTAGACGGGGACGATCGGCAGGTCGTTCTGCGGCCGCAGCGTGATGATCGGGCACGTGATCGAGTGGTCGATGCGCAGCTCGTTGGAGAACGCCAGGTCGAAACCGGCGTCCAGGCCTTCGCGCAGCAGGTAGGCCGACAGGTCCTCCTGCCCCCTCATCTGCATCCTGGGCAGGCCGAACTCGCGTTCCTCGTTGTACCAGTTCGCGTCGTAGAACGGCGCCTTGCCGATGAGGAACTGCGGCATGTTGTCCAGCCACAGCTGGTGGAAGTGGTCGGAGCCGACCATCACCAGGACGTCCGGCCGGGCCTTCGTCAGCGTCTCGCGGAACGCCTCGACCTTGCGGACCCACTCGTCCGCGAAGTCGGGGCGGTCCTCGCCGGCCGACGTGCTCGCGCGGTAGTAGAAGGGGTGGTGGGTCGAAGCGATCACAGCGACCAGTTCAGCCATGACGGTCTCCGGGGGAGTAGGGGTCGGGGGCGACGGACCGGTTGTTCAGGTCGACCGACAGGAAGATCTCGTTGCCGACGGGCCGGCGCAGCTCCTCGGCGAGCTGGCCGATCAGCCCGGCGGTGCGGGCGAGCAGCGCGAACCCGCGCAGCAGCTCCAGCGGCAGCCCGAGGTCGGCGAGCGCGGCGCCGCACACCCCGGCGCCGTTCAGCGGCAGCGTCTTGCCGAGCACCCCGGGATGGACGCGGCCGATCGCGGCGAACAGCGACAGGTGCGGCCCGAACAGGCCCTCCTCGGTCGCGATCTCCATCAGCCGCGGGGTGCGCGGGTCGCCGTCCTTGTGCACGTGGTGGCCGAGGCCCGGCACGAACCGCCTGGCGTCCCTCTCGGCCTGGACGGTCGCCAGCGCCAGCGCGTCCCAACCCGCGTCGTCGGAGGGGAGCTCGTCGGCCGCGGCGAGGACGTCGTGCAGGAAGCGGCCCGTGTCCTCGGTGACGCCGAGGAAGCGGGAGCCGCCGCCGAGCAGCCCGGCGGCGAGGGCGCCCTGCACCGAGTCGGGCGCCGACAGGTACGTCAGCCGGGTGACGATCGCGGTCGGGGTGAAGCCGTGGTCGGCGAGCGCGGCGAGGACGGCCTCGAACACGCGCGTTTCGCCCGGCGCGGGCCGCCGCTGCGCCGCCAGCCAGAACGCCAGCTCCCCGAACCCGACCTCCCCCATCACGTCCTCGGCCAGGTCGTGTCCCAGCAGCGTGATCGTCTCGCGGCTGGACGCGCCCAGCGCGGTCGGGTACTCGCGAGGCTCAACCACGGTCGTCCTCCTGCGGCTCGGACAGCCATTCACGCAGCTCGGCACCGTGCTCGTCCAGTTCCGGCGGCGGCAGCCGGTACGTCGCCGGCGTCTCGGAGAAGCGGATCGGGTGCCGCGTCGTCGGGACGGCGTGCTCGCCCTCGCCGACCACCACGACCGGGTCCAGCTCGAACCGCTCCGCCATCGCGAATCCGCCGTCGATGGTGTTGATCGGGCCGCTCGGCACGCCCGCGTCCACCAGCAGCTCGAACCACTCGACCGCGCCGCGCGCCTTCAGCCGCTCCACCAGGATCGGGCGCAGCTCCGCCCGGTTGGCCGTCCGGTCGGCGTTGGTCGCGAAGCGTGGATCGTCCGGGACGTCCGGGATGTCGAGGACCACGCACAGCTTGCGGAACTGCCCGTCGTTCGCCGCCGTCACGATCAGGTCGTTGTCGGCGGTCGGCAGCGGCTCGTAGGGGAACACGCTCGGGTGCGCGTTGCCCATCCGGTACGGGACGGTGCCGCCGGCGACGTAGGCGGAGCTGTGGTTGACGAGCCCGGTCAGCGCGGACGACAGCAGGTTCACCTCGACGTGCTGGCCCGCGCCGGTCGCGTCCCGGTGCCGCAGCGCGGCCAGGATGCCGATCGCCGCGTGGTTGCCCGCCATCACGTCGAACACCGAGATGCCCGCCCGGTAGGCAGGGCCGTCCGGGTCGCCGGTCAGGCTCATCAGCCCGGAGATCGCCTGCACCATCAGGTCGTACCCGGGGACGTGCCGTCCCGCACCCGCCCCGAACCCGGTGATCGAGCTGTACACGATGCCCGGGTTCGCGGCCCGCACCGCGTCGTAGTCGAGCCCGAACCTGGCGAGGCCGCCCGGCTTGAAGTTCTCGATCAGGACGTCCGCGCGGCGGGCCAGCTCGCGGCCGGCCGCCGCGTCGCCTTCGTTCCGCAGGTCCAGCGCGATCGACCGCTTGCCCCGGTTGACGCCGAGGTAGTAGGTCGCGGCGTCGCCGCGCGCGGGCGGCGTCCACGACCGGGTGTCGTCGCCCTTCGGGCCCTCCACCTTCACCACGTCGGCGCCCAGGTCGGCCAGCAGCATCGTCGCGTAGGGCCCGGCGAGGATCCGGGAGAAGTCCGCCACCAGCACCCCGGACAGCGGCCCCTCGCGCGCGATGTCGTCCGTCATCCGGCTCCCTTGCTCGTCCGTTGGACGGACAGTCGTCCGTCACTACGATTCTGGCATGCCCATATCCAGGGCGGTCAAGTGGTTGACACTTTGACTACCGCTGGCAAGAGTGGCCGGATACAGGTTTGACCGTAGAGCGGACAGGCGTCCGTACTGCTTCCGGCGGTCGTGTCCCGAGGACGAGGAGTGCAAGCGATGAGCGAGTTCGAGCCGGGCCGTCCCCTGGTGCTGCGCGGCGGGACCGTGCTGCCGATGACCGACGGGCGCGAGGTCCTGGACCGCGCCGACGTCCTCATCGAGGGCGACCGGATCACCGCGGTCGGCCCGGACCTGCCGGTGCCGGACGGCACCGCCGAGATCGACGCGTCCGGCGGCATCGTCATGCCCGGGATGATCGACACCCACCGGCACATGTGGCAGACCGCGATGCGCGGCTACGGTGCCGACTGGACGCTGACCCAGTACTTCGTCTGGTACTACCTGGAGCACGGCAAGCGGTTCCGGCCCGACGACGTCCACGCCGGGAACGTCCTCGCCGCACTGGAGGCCATCGACGCGGGCGTCACCACGGTCGTCGACTGGTCGCACGGCCTGCAGACCCTCGACCACGCCGACGCCGCCGTCGACGCGCTGCGCTCGGTGCCCGGACGGTTCGTCCTCGCCTACGGCAACATCCAGGCGCCGCCCGCCGAGTGGACCGGGACGCAGGAGTTCCGCGACTTCGCCGGCAAGCTCATCGGCGGCGACATGCTCGGCTTCCAGATCGCGTTCGACGTGGTCGGCGACCCGTCCTTCCCGGAGAAGCCCGCGTTCGAGGTCGCCCGCGACCTCGGCGTCCCCGTCACCACCCACGCCGGGGTGTGGGGCGCGACCAGCGACGAGGGCATCAAGCAGATGCACGACCACGGCTTCATGACGCCCGAGACGGTGTACGTGCACGCGGCGTCCCTGTCCGCCGACTCCTACCACCGCATCGCCGCCACCGGCGGCTCCATCTCCGTCTCCACCGAGAGCGAGCAGAGCGCCGGCCAGGGCTACCCGCCCACCTGGGTGCTCCGCACGCACGACATCCCGGTGTCGCTGTCGATGGACACGAGCGTCTGGTGGAGCGGCGACCTGTTCTCCGCCATGCGGACCACGCTCGGCGCCGACCGCTGCCGCATGCACCTGGAGGCGCACAACCAGGGCGACACGGTCACGCATTGCAGCCTGCGCGCCGACCAGGTCGTCGAGTGGGCCACCCGCGGCGGCGCCCGGACGCTCGGCCGCGACGACCTCGGCAGCCTCGAACCCGGCAAGAAGGCCGATGTCGTCCTGATCAAGAACGACGACTCGCCGGTGTCGTTCCCCGTCCTCAACCCCTACGGGCACGTCGCGTTCCAGGCGCAGCGCGGGGACGTCCACACCGTCGTCGTGGACGGGCGCGTCGTGAAGCACGACCACCGCCTGGTCGGCGCCGACCTCGCCGCCGCCCGCCGCGAGATCGAGGCCACGGTCGAGTACCTGCGCTCGTCGATGGGCGAGGAGGCGTGGGTGGCGGGCATGCACCCGGAGGTCCCCGAGGCGAAGGTCCTCGACAATCCCTACACCTACACCGATTACCGCAGCGCCTCCACGCACACCCGCTGACCGCCGAACCGGGGCCGGATGTCGTAAAGTCGACATTTACTTGACGCTTCTCAACAATTCTGAATAGTTTCGAGCATGGACCTGTTCGCCTCGCCGAGGACGCTCGCCGAGCGGCGCGCGGACGGCTCGATCGTCCTCGCGTCCGCACTGCCGCTCGGCCCGTACGCCGCGAGCATGGCCGGCCTGTTCCGCGGCGCCGCGGGCGCGCATCCGGACCGGGTCCTCGTCGCCGACCGCGACGGCGAGGACTGGCGGCGCGTCACCTACGGCGAGGCGCGGCGCCTGGTGGACGGCCTCGCCCAGGCGCTCCTCGACCACGGCGCGTCCGGCCGCCCGGTGATGATCCTGTCCGGCAACTCGGTCGAGCACCTGCTGCTGACGCTGGCCTGCTACACGATCGGCTCGCCCGCCGTCCCGGTGAGCACCGCGTACTCGCTGCTCGACCCCGACCACGTGAAGCTCCGCGACATGGCGGCGCTCACGAGGCCGGCCGTGGTCTTCGCCGACGACGCGGACGCCTACGCCTCCGCCTTGGACGTCGCCGGCGGAACGTCCCTCGCCGGCCGCGACGCCTTCCAGGAGTGGGCCCGGACCGCACCCGCCGAGGTGGACGAGCACTACGCCCGCGTGGGCGAGGACACGATCGCGAAGATCCTCTTCACCTCGGGCTCGACCGGCCGCCCCAAGGGCGTGCTCAACACGCACCGGATGCTGTGCGCCAACCAGCGGATGCTCCGCCGGATCTGGCCGTTCCTCGCCGAGGAGCCGCCCGTCCTGCTCGACTGGCTGCCGTGGAGCCACACGTTCGGCGGCAACCACAACGCGGGCCTCGCCATCGCCAACGGCGGCAGCCTCTACGTCGACGACGGACGGCCCGGACCCGACCTGGTGAGGCGCACCGTCCGCAACCTCGCCGACGTCCGCCCGACCGTGTACTTCAACGTGCCCGCCGGGTACGCCTCACTCCTGCCGCACCTGGAGGCCGACGCCGAGTTCGCCGCCGCGTTCTTCTCCCGGATGCGCTACGTCTTCTTCGCGGCCGCCGCGCTCCCGCAGCAGGTGTGGGACGGCATCGCCAAGGTCGCCGCGTCCGCCGGCTCGCCGGCGCCGATGACGACGTCGTGGGGCGCGACCGAGACGGCCCCGGGCGCGACCTCGGCGTACTTCGCCTCCGGCCGCAGCGACTGCATCGGCGTGCCGCTCCCCGGCGTCTCGATCAAGCTGGCGCCGGTCGGGCCCAAACTGGAGATACGCGTGAAGGGGCCGTCCGTCACGCCCGGCTACCTCGACGACCCGGAGCGGACCTGGGAGGCGTTCGACGAGGAGGGCTACTACCGCACCGGCGACGCCGTCCGGATGGTGGACGACGCCGACCCCGACAAGGGCCTGGTGTTCGACGGCCGCATCAGCGAGGACTTCAAGCTGGCGAGCGGCACGTGGGTCAGCGTCGGCACGCTCCGCTCCGCGCTGCTCGGCGCCTGCGGCGGCCTCGTCACCGACGCGGTGCTGACCGGCCACGACAGCGCGGCCATCGGCGCGATGGTCTGGCTGAACCCGGCGAGGGCCGCGGCCTGCGCGGACGTCCGCGCGGCGCTGGGCGAGGCGCTGCGCCGGCTCAACGGCGGCGCGACCGGCGCGTCCCGCCGGATCGTCCGGCTGCTCGTCCTGGACGACCCCGCGTCGCTGGCGCACGGCGAGATCACCGACAAGGGCTACGTCAACCAGCGCGCCGTCCTCGACCACCGCGCCCACCTGGTCGAACTCCTGCAGGCCGAACCCGTCTCACCCGAGGTCGTCCTCCCGGCGTAGCCGGGCGGCGCGCCCGGCGCCGCGCCGCCCGGACCGCGTCAGGCCGCGCCCGCGCGCCGGCCGGAGGCCGAGGCGAGGCCGGGCGGGGCGGCGGCGAGCGCCTGCCGGATGGCCTCGACGAGCGCCAGCGCGGACTCCTCGGTCAGCTCGACCGCGACCCGCGCGGACGGCCCGTCGCCCGGGTTGGTGAAGTCGATGTTCACCGTGTGCTCGTGGCAGGCGTGGTACGGGTGGTCGACGTACACGGCGCCGTCGGTCAGGGTGAACCAGCCGTTCGCGCCCTTCGCCGCGCCGTCCAGCTCCACCTTCACCGTCTGGTACGTGCACATGTGCGGCTCCTCTCAGGCGTTCAGGTGGCGGCCGTAGAAGGCGAAGATCTTCTCCCAGCCGTCCTTGGCGGCGGCGGGCCGGAACGCGGGCCGCTCGACGGCGAAGAACGCGTGCCCGGCCTCGGGGTAGGTGTGGAACTCGTGCTCCTTGCCGAGCCGGGTCAGCTCCGCGTCCAGTTCGGCCACCTCGTCGGGCGCGGGGAACCGGTCCTCCTCGCCGAACAGGCCGAGCAGCGGGCAGGACAGGTTCGGCGCCTTGGCGACGATCGACCCGGCCATCGTCGGGTACTCCTCCGGCGGGTCCTTCACCACGAACGCGCCGTAGCAGTCGACGGCCGCGTCGATGTCCAGCTCGCAGGCGGCGAGGAACGCCTGCCGGCCGCCGGAGCAGTGGCCGATCACGCCGATCCTGCCGTTGGCGTGGTCGAGGGAGCTCAGGTGGGCGGCGGCTCCGGCGACGTCGCCGACGAGCTGCTCGTCCGGCACGCCGCCCTTGGCGCGGGCGGCGGCGGCCTGGTCGTCCGGGCTGACGCCGGCGCCTTCGCGCGAGTACAGGTTCGGGGCGATGGCCGCGTACCCGTGGGCCGCGAACGTCCGGACGAACTCCTTGGTGCCGGGGTCGTAGCCGGGCATGTGGTGGATCACCACCACGCCGCCGCGCGGGGCGTCCCCCAGCGGCCGCGCCAGGTACGCCTCAAGCTCGGCGTCCCCGTGCCCGGTGACGGCGACGGTTCCGGCCCATATCGCATCGCTCATGACTGTCAGTGCTCCAATCTGCGCGGGGTCGCGCAGGCCGTGCCGGCACGGCCGCGCGGATCTTGACAGTCTCTCGCATACCCCGCGGGGTCAGGCGTCCAGCGTGCCGGCGGACAGGAGGCCGAACAGCAGCAGGCCGATGACCACGCGGTAGATCACGAAGGACGTGAAGGTGTGCCGCGCCACGAACCTGAGCAGCCAGGCGATGGACGCGTAGGCGACGACGAACGACACCAGCGTGCCGACGACCAGGGGCATCGCGCCGGCGCCCGAGTCCAGCGCGCTCGGCAGCTCGTAGATGCCGGCGCCGGTCAGCGCGGGGATGCCCATGAAGAACGACAGCCGGGTCGCGGCCACGCGGTCGAGGCCCAGCAGGAGGCCGGTGGACATCGTCGCGCCCGAGCGGGAGAAGCCGGGGAACAGCATCGCCAGGATCTGGGACGAGCCGATCAGCATCGCGTCGGTGAGCGAGGTGTCGTCCTCGCCCCGCTTGTGCGTGCCGTACCGGTCGGCGAGCCACATCACGACGCTGCCGCCGATCAGCGACCCGGCCACCACCCACAGCGACGCGAGCGGCCCCTCGATGAGGTCCTTCGCGGCGACCCCGACGATCACGACCGGGACGGTGGCGAAGATGACCCACCAGCCGAACTTGTAGTCGTGGTGGTAGCGCTCGGACGGCTTGGCGATGCCCCGCCCCCACGCCGTCACGATCCGGACGATGTCGGAGAAGAAGTACACCAGCACGGCGGCGATCGCGCCGACCTGGATGACCGCGGTGAACCCGACGACGGACGTGTCGTCCACCGGGATGTCCATCAGGCCCTCGGTGATCTTCAGATGCCCGGTCGAGGACACCGGGAGGAACTCGGTCAGGCCCTCCACGATCCCGAGGACGATCGCCTGCCCGACATTGATCACGCTCAACGACCCGGTTTCCTCTCGACCTGCGTCCCGTCCGCGGCGAGCCTACTCCCGGGCCGCGACCGGGTCCCGCGACGCGCGAGATAACTTCACCCGCTGTTAACCGGAACGCCGGCCGCCGGACGTCAGCCCCAGACGTCCTCGGCGGTCTCGGCGATGAGGCGCAGCTTCGCGGCCTGCTGCTCGGCGGTCAGGACGTTGCCCTCGACGGTGGAGGAGAACCCGCACTGCGGCGACAGGCAGATCTGCTCCAGCGGGACGAACCGGGACGCCTCGTCGATGCGGCGCTTCAGGTCGTCCTTGGACTCCAGCTCGCCGCGCTTGGTGGTGACCAGGCCGAGCACGACCATCTTGCCGGGCGGGACGAACCGCAGCGGCTCGAAGCCGCCCGACCGCGCGTCGTCGAACTCCAGGAAGAAGCCGTCCACGTCCAGCTCGCCGAACAGGGCCTCGGCGACGAAGTCGTAGCCGCCCTCGGCCGTCCAGGACGAGCGGAAGTTGCCCCGGCACATGTGGGTGGTGACGTTCATGCCCTCGGGGCGCCCGCCGATCGCGGCGTTGATCTGCCGGATGTAGCGCAGGTGCAGGTGCTCGGCGTCGTCGCCGCGCTCGGTGATCATGGCGCGCTGCGCGGGGTCGTTGAGGTAGGCGAGGCTGGTGTCGTCCAGCTGCAGGTACCGGCAGCCCATCGCGCCGAGCCGGCGCACCTGCTCGGCGTAGGCCGCGGCCAGGTCGTGCCAGAACTCCTCGATGTCGGGGTAGACCGCCGGGTCGATCGCCGCGGGGCCGCCCCGGTAGTGGACCATGTTCGGCGACGGGATCGTCAGCTTCGGGGTGACGCCGTCCTCGACCGCGTCCCGCAGGAACGCGAAGTGGTCGGCGAAGATCGTGTCGTCCAGCCGGACCTTGTCGTGGACGCGCAGCGCCGCGGTGGTGAACTCGATGTCCCCGGTCGCGCTGTGGAACTGAACCTTGATCTTCTCGTCGGCCGAGTCGATCCCGCCCAGCCGGTAGATGAAGTCCATGTGCCAGGACGTGCGGCGGAACTCCCCGTCGGTCGCCGACCGGAGCCCGGCCTCGCGCTGCATCCGCACGACGTCGCGGATGGCGGCGTCCTCGGCCGCGGCGAGCGCGGCCGCGTCGATGCGGCCCTGGGCGTGGTCCTCCCGCGCCGCCAGCAGGGCGGGCGGACGCAGCAGGCTGCCGACGTGGTCGGCGCGGAACGGCGGCGCCGTCCTTACGGTCGTTCCCTCGGGCACGGCTCGCTCCCTTCACGAGGCGGGGACTTCGCCCTGCCAATCTAGGCACTATCACGACGGCGATCAATGACCTGCCCAAGATGGTCGGTGACCTCCCCCAACAGGCCCCTGGGCCGTCGAACCGAAATGGCCGCGGCGTGGTCGCGGGACATGATTGGATCATCGCCATGCAGATGGTGGAGCGTCCGTGGGGCGTGGCCGCGTACGGTGCGGCCAGCGAGAAGGCGATGCCGGATCTGGTGCGGGCCAGGTTCAAGGTGATCCGGGTGGAGCAGACCCCGTCGGACGCCTTCGCGTCCGCCAGTGATGCGGTGCAGGCGGTGCGGCGGACGCTGCGCGAGCACGGCATCGCGGACGCCGCCGTGGAGCGGTCGCGGCTGGGCCTCAAGAGCTCCTGGAGCTACGGGGGCTCGGAGCGCAAGTTCATCGGCTACGAGTGCCAGGCGGCGTTCTCGGTCGAGTCCGGCGACCTCGACGACGTCCAGCCGCTGCTGGTGGACCTGGTGGCCGCCGGGGCGAACGAGATCGAGGACGTCGGGTTCGACGTGACCGGCAAGGGCGAGATGCGCGCCGAGGCCCGCCGCAAGGCCGTGGCGGCGGCCCGGCGCAAGGCCGAGCTCTACGCGGAGGCCGCCGGGGTCCGCCTCGGGGCCGTCGTCCACATCGACGACGTGGATCCGGAAGGGACCGCCTTCGAGCGCTACCGCGGGCACGGCTCGGGCGGCGCGGCGTCGGCCCAGGACTTGGCTCCCGGGCACGTCGTGGTCTCGGCCGCGGTCATCCTCGGATTCTCGATCGCCCGGGACTGAGACCCTCGGTCACGAGCCGGCGATGTCCAGGGCGGCGACCGCTGCCAGGTCGCGCCAGGCGTCGTTGGGGCGCAGGGTCTCGTCCGGGTCGCCGTTGAAGGGGTCGAGGAGGACGGTGTCGGCGCCGAGGAGGCGGAGCTGCTCCAGGTCGTCCGCCACCTGGTCGAGGGTGCCCTCGCCGGCGCGGCGGTCCGGGCCGGTCACGGGTGCGGGCGTCAGCCGGAGGAGGATGCGGGGCTGGAAGGCCGGGACCGGACGGCCGTGCTCGTCCGCGACTGCGTTCAGGCGTTCCAGGGCGTCGCGGAGCCAGGGGAGGGTGAAGCGGAGCGGATGCCAGGCGTCGCCGAGGCGGACGGCCCGGCGGAGCGCGGCGTCGCTGTTCCCGCCGATCCAGAAGGGGATCCGGTCGGCGCGGTAGTCGGCGGTGTGCTCCCACGCGGCGCGGATCGTCTGCAGGTACTCGTCGGTGATGGCGCCGCGCCGCTCGAACGGGACGCCGAGCGCCGCGAACTCCTCGCGGGCCCAGCCGACGCCGGTGCCGAGGACGAGCCGTCCGCCGCTGAGGTCGTCGAGGTTGGCGGCCATGCGGGCGACGAGCAGCGGGTTCCGGTACGGGACGATCAGCACGGTGGTGCCGAGCCGCACCCGCTCGGTGACGCCGGCCAGCCAGGCGAGCGTCGTGAACGGCTCGTAGAACGGCGCCGGATACTGCTCGCCGACGTCGGGCGTGATCACGACATGGTCGGAGACCATCAGCAGGTCGAAGCCGAGGCCCTCGACCGTCCGGGCCCACTGCCGCAGGATGCCCGGGCCGGTGCCGGGGCCGAAGTTGGGGACGTTGACACCGAGGCGCATCGTCCCACGCTATCCGGACGCCCGGGTCAGGGACGGGGCCAGGGGTGGCCCGCCAGGCGCTCGATGTCGGTGTTGAAGCGCTGGAGGAAGGCGGCGAAGGCCGCGACCTCGTCCGCCGTCCAGCCGGACATGATCTTGTCGATGCCGGCCGTGATCTGCCCGCGCTCGGCGTCGAGGCGGCGCTCGCCCTCGCCGGTGATGCGGAACTTGCGGGCGATGCCGCCCGCGGGGTCGGGGATGCGCTCCACCAGGCCGTCGCGCAGCATCGCCGACGTCTGCCGGTTGAGGGTCGAGGGGTCCAGGTCGAACGCCTCGCTGAGCTGCCGGATCGACATCGGGCCCTCGATGCGGATGCGGCTGAGCAGGATGTAGGCGCTGCGCTCCAGCAGCCCGCCCTCGCGCCGGGAGCGGCGCGTCGCCAGGCTGTGCCGCCCGAGCAGCATGGTCTCGTACTCGATCAGATCGGTGGGCTTGCCTCGTTGCACGCCACCATGCCTACCACAGTGATATGCGCCATACACAAGTTGTGTGCCCACCACATCGTATGTATGGTGCACAAGTTCGCTGGTTCGACCTCAGTTCGACCTCAGAAGGGACCTCACGTGGCCGAGTCCGGGCCCGCCGCCAGCCCCGGCGGCACCGTCCACCCCGGCGGCATCGTCGGCGTGCTCGCCGTGGGCGGCATCGTCGCCGCGTTCATGCAGACGCTCGTCGTGCCGCTGATCGCGCAGCTGCCCCGGCTGCTCGACACGACGGCGTCCAACGCGACCTGGGTGGTCACCGCCACGCTGCTGGCCTCCGCGGTCGCCATGCCGATGATCGGACGGCTCGGCGACCTGTTCGGCAAGCGCCGGATGCTGCTGGCCTGCATGGTGCCGCTCATCGCCGGGTCGGTGGTCTGCGCGCTGTCCAGCTCGCTGATCCCGATGGTCGTCGGGCGCGGCATGCAGGGCGTCGGCATGGGCATGATCCCGCTCGGCATCAGCGCGCTGCGCGACCTGCTGCCGCCCGAGAAGCTCGGATCCTCGATCGCGCTGCTCAGCTCGTCCATGGGCATCGGCGGGGCGTTCGGGCTCCCGCTCGCCGCGGTCATCGCGGAGAACACCAGCTGGCGGGTGCTGTTCTGGGGCTCGGCGGCGCTCAGCGCCCTGGTCGCCGTGCTGATCTTCTTTCTGGTGCCGGCCACGCCCGTCCAGGCCAGGGGCCGCTTCGACGCCGTCGGCGCGGTCGGCCTCGGCGCGGGGCTGGTGTGCCTGCTGCTGGGCGTCTCGAAGGGCGCCGACTGGGGCTGGGCGAGCGGCACGACCATCGGGCTCTTCGCCGCCACCGTCGTCGTCCTGCTGGCGTGGGGCTGGTGGGAGCTGCGCATCCGCGACCCGCTGGTCGACCTGCGCGTCACCGCGCGGCCCCAGGTGCTGCTCACCAACGCCGCCTCGGTCGTGGTCGGCTTCTCGATGTACGCCCAGGCGCTGATCGTGCCGCAGCTGCTCCAGCTCCCGGAGGCGACCGGGTACGGGCTCGGGCAGTCGATGGTGGCCGCGGGCCTGTGGATGGTCCCGTCCGGGCTGGTGATGATGGCGGTGTCACCGCTGGGCGCCCGGCTGTCGGCCGCCCGCGGCCCGAAGGTGACGCTGGCCGCCGGCAGCCTGGTGATCGCGATCGGGTACGGGTCGTCCACGGTGCTGCTGGGCGCCGCCTGGGGCCTGATGATCGTCACCGCGATCTGCGGCATGGGCGTCGGCCTCGCCTACGGCGCGATGCCCGCCCTGATCATGGGCGCCGTCCCGCAGTCGGAGACGGCGTCGGCGAACAGCTTCAACACGCTGATGCGCTCGGTCGGCACCTCGGTGTCGGCGGCCGTGGTCGGGGTCGTGCTGTCGCAGCTGACCATCGACCTCAGCGGGCACGTGCTGCCGTCCGAGAACGGCTTCCGGGCCGGCCTGCTGATCGGCTCCGGGGTGGCGCTGCTCGCCGCGATCATCGCGCTGACCATCCCGGGACGGGGACGTGCCGTGCGTCCGGCGGCGAAGCACGCCGCGCCCGCCGGCGAGCAGGCCACCTTCAAGGCCTGACGCCGCTCGCCTGACGCCGCCCAAGGCCTGACACTGCTCAGCCGCGCGCCGGAGGCTCCCGCCGGAGGAGGTAGGTGTCCATGATCCACCCCTTGCGGGCGCGGGCCTCGGCGCGGACGGCGCGGATCTCGTCCGCGACCTCCCCGACCGGGCCCTCGATGAGGATCTCGTCGGGCGTGCCGAGGTAGGCGCCCCAGTAGATGCGGAAGCCGTCGCCGGCCTCGGCGAACGAGCAGTGCGCGTCCAGCATGACGACGACGTCGTCGGCGGTGGCGCCCTCGGCGGCGAGGCGGCGGCCCGTGGTGATGTGGACGGGCCGCCCCACCTGCGTGAGCCCGACGCGGTGCCGGGCGGTGAGCGCGGAGACGCTGCTGATGCCGGGGATCACCTCGCACTCGAACTCGGCGTCGACCTCGTCCAGCGCGGCGAGCGTGCTGTCGTAGACGCCGGGATCGCCCCAGACGAGAAACGCGCCGGTCTGCCCGTCCTTCAGCTCGTCCTCGATGAACGACCGGTAGATGCGGGCGCGGCGGGAGCGCCAGTCCTCGACGGCTTCGGTGTAGGCGGCGGCGGTGCGGTCACGCTCGGGATCTCGGGCCTCGACGATGCGGTACGGGCGGCGGCCGTGCTGCGCGATCAGGTCGTGCCGCAGCCCGGCCAGGTCGTGCTTGGCCTCGCCCTTGTCGACGAGGAGGAACACGTCGGCGGCGGCGATGGCCTTCGCCGCCTGGAACGTCAGGTGATCGGGGTCGCCCGCCCCGATCCCGATGATCGAAAGCCGCTTCACCGGAGCAAGTCTGCCAGCGATAGACTCGGCGCCGCATTTCACCCCCGAGGAGGCCCGTGGACACGAGTGTCATCACCGTCGTGGGGATCGGAGCCGACGGTTGGGACGGGCTCTCCGAGGACGCGCGTGAGGCGCTGCGTGCGGCGGACGTGCTGTTCGGCAACGACCGGCAGCTCGGCCTCGTCCCGGTCGAGGAGCCGGAGCGGGTCGCCTGGCCGTCGCCCCTGTTGCCCGCGCTGCCGGGCCTGATCGAGCGGTACGCCGACCGCCGGATCGCCGTCCTGGCCAGCGGCGACCCCATGTTCCACGGCATCGGGTCCACCCTCGCCGGGATGCTCGGCCCCGACCGGCTCCGGGTCCTGCCGCACCCGTCGTCGGCGTCGCTCGCGTGCGCCCGGCTCGGCTGGCCGCTGGACCGGGTGGACGTCGTCAGCATCGTGGGCCGTCCCGCCGCGGCACTGAACGCGGTCATCGCCCCCGGGCGCCGCATCCTCGTCCTCGGCGCGGGACGCGAAGCCCCGATCATCGTCGCCGCGGTGCTGTCCGGCCGCGGCTTCGGACCCAGCCGGATGACCGCCCTGGGCGACCTGGGCTCGGTCGAGGAGACCACCCAGCACGGCGTCGCGGAGGAGTGGACGGAGCCCGCCGCGTCCCCGCTCACCCTCACCGCCGTCGAGTGCGTCCCCGGCCCGGACGCGGCGCCGCTGCCCCGCACCGCCGGGCTTCCCGACGACGCCTTCGAGCACGACGGGCAGATCACCAGGAGCGAGGTCCGCGCGGTCACGCTGTCCCGCCTGGCCCCGCTGCCCGGCGAGCTGCTCTGGGACGTCGGCGCCGGCTCCGGCAGCATCGCGATCGAGTGGGCGCGGGCGCACCCGGCCTGCGAGGCCATCGCGATCGAGAGCAACACGAAACGGGCCGAGCGGATCGCCGCCAACGCGGTCGCGCTCGGCGTGCCCCGCGTCCAGGTCGTCGAGGGCGAGGCACCGGACGCGCTGAAGGGCCTTGCCGAGCCCGACGCCGTCTTCATCGGCGGCGGCTTCACCGTCCCGGGCCTGCTCGAACGCTGCTGGGACGCGCTGAAGCCGGGCGGACGCCTCGTCGCCAACGCCGTCACCCTCGAATCCGAGGCCAAGGCGGCCGAGTACCGCAGGTCCCACGGCGGCGAACTGATCCGCGTCGGCATCGAGCGCGCCGGGCCGCTCGGCGGGTTCACGGCTTGGCGTCCCGCGCTGGCCGTCACCCTCTGGACGGTGCGGAAGGACCCGGAATGACGGTGTTCTTCGTCGGCGCCGGCCCTGGCGCCGCCGATCTGATCACCGTCCGGGGGTTGCGCGTCCTGGAGTCTGCGCCGGTTTGCCTGTACGCGGGATCGCTGGTTCCTCGCGAACTGCTGGACGCCTGCCCTTCCGGCGCTCGTCTTGTCGACACCGCTGACATGACCCTGGACGCGATTCTCGCCGAACTGATCGCCGCCCACGACGATGGGCTGGACGTCGCGCGCCTGCATTCGGGCGACCCGTCGGTGTTCAGCGCGGTCGCGGAGCAGATGCGGCGGCTGGACGCGGTGGATGTGCCTTATGAGGTCGTGCCGGGCGTTCCGGCGTTCGCCGCGGCGGCCGCGTCGTTGGGACGGGAGCTGACGGTGCCGGGGGTCGGGCAGACCGTGATCCTGACCCGGACCGCTGTGCGCGCCACTCCGATGCCGGACGGCGAAGACCTCGCGACGCTTGGTGCGAGCGGCGCCACGATGGTGCTGCATCTGGCCGTCCAGCGCATCGACGAGGTGGCGGCCGAGTTGCTGCCTCACTATGGCGCGGACTGCCCGGTCGCGGTGGTTGCGCGCGCCAGCCGTCCGGACGAGGTGATTCTGCGCGGCACCCTCGCCGACATCGCCGATCTTGTACGCGAGGCGGGAGTGAAGCGCACGGCCGTGATCGTCGTCGGGCGCGTTCTGACGGCGTCGGCGTTTCCCGACAGCCACCTCTACAGCGCCGAGCGGGACCGGGCGTGCGGCGCGTCCTGATCCTGGGCGGGACGGCGGAGGCGCGTGCCCTCGCGGCCTCCTTGGTGGATGTTCATGTCGTGTCGTCGCTCGCTGGGCGCGTGTCCGACCCGCGCCTGCCGGTCGGTGAGGTGCACATCGGAGGGTTCGGCGGCGCTGAGGGGCTGGCGGTCTGGCTTCGCGACCACCGGATCGACCGTTTTGTGGACGCGACGCACCCGTTTGCGGAAACGATGAGCGCCTCGGCCGCACGTGCTTCGGAGCTGGCGGGTGTGCCGCTGCTCGCGTTGCGCCGCCCCGGCTGGTCTGAGGAGGACGGCGACGACTGGCAACGCGTTCCGTCGTTGGCCGCCGCTGTGGGCGTCCTTCCGTCTGGCGCCCGCGTCTTCCTCACCACGGGCCGCCGCAGCATCCCGGTGTTCGCCGCCCGGACGGACGCATGGTTCCTCGCGCGGTCGGTCGACCCGCCGGAGCCGCCCGTCCCGTCCAACGTGCAGGTGCTGCTGGCTCGCGGCCCCTACACGGTGGACGGTGAGCGCGCGCTGATCCGCGGTCACCGACTGGAAGTGCTGGTCACCAAGGACAGCGGCGGCACGCTGACCCGCGCGAAGCTCGTCGCCGCCCGCGAGACCGGGCTCCCAGTCGTCATGGTGGACCGCCCACGTCTACCGGAGAACGTCCGGACCACGGACGACGTCGAGGCCGCCGCTGCCTGGGCTCAGGGATAGCGGCGCGGCGTGTAGACGACGCCCTGGTCGGTGATCTTGGTGGTCGACGATCCGATGATGAGCAGGCAGCGCATGTCGACGTCGTCGGGGTCCAGCTTGCCGAGCGTCGTCACCGTGATGCTCTCCTCGGGGCCGCCGACATCGCGGCCGATCACGACCGGCGTCTCGGGGGAGCGGTGCTCCAGCAGCAGATCGCGCGCCGCCGGGAGCTGATGCTTCCGGCGGCTGGACGACGGGTTGTAGAGGGCCACCACCAGATCGGCCTCGGCGGCGGCTTCCAACCGCCGGACGATCACGCCCCACGGCTTGAGGATGTCCGACAGCGACAGGACGCAGAAGTCGTGCCCCAGCGGTGCGCCCACCCGCGCCGCGACGGCCTGCGCCGCGGTCAATCCTGGCACGACCTGTACTGGCACGCCTGCGAACTCGTCCTCGTCCGCCACCTCCAGCACGGCCGCCGCCATCGCGAACACACCAGGATCGCCGGACGAGACGACGGCCACCCGCGCCCCATCCTGCGCGAGCGTCAGCGCGAGCCGCGCCCGGTCGGCCTCCACCCGGTTACCGGACGAATGCCGCTGCTGACGCGGGTTCGCGGGAACCCGGTCCAGGTAGGGGCCGTAGCCGACGAGATCGGTGGCGGACGCGAGGGCGTCCTGCGCCTCCGGGGTGAGCCAGGGCCGTCCGGCCGGGCCGAGCCCGACGACCGTGACCGCGCCGGCGTCCTGCGGCCGTTCCGGAGGTGGCGCGTTGAAGGAGGTCTCCGCCGGGCTCGTCAGCAGGGCAAGGGACATGTACGGGACGTCCGCCGGATCAACGTCGGCGAGCGGCACGACCCGCTGCCGGGCGGACGAGGCACGCTCGACATACCAGGCGTCACCGAGCCGTCCGGCGTCCTCGAATGCCTGCCTGACCTTGGTGAACGTCCGCCCGAGCTTGAGGACGGCCGCCGCGTCGGTGCCGCGCAGCCGCTCGGCCAGCTCGTCGCCGGGCAGCGTGCCCGGCAGGACGGTCAACGTCTCCTCACGCTCGACCAGCGGACGCCCGGCCGCCGCCGACGCCGCACTCAGCGACGTCACGCCCGGCACCACCTCGGTCGGATAGTGAGGTGCGAGCCGCTTGTGGAGGTGCATGTACGACCCGTAGAACAGCGGATCGCCCTCGCTCAGCACCACGACCGTCCGCCCAGCGTCGAGGTGGACGGCAAGCCGGGCGGCGCAGTCGGCGTAAAACTCGTCCAGCGCCCCCTGGTAGCCACCCGGATGACCGGTCGTCTCCGTCGTCACGGGGTAGACGAGCTGCTCCTCCACCTGACCGTCCCGCAGGTACGGTTCGGCGACCGACCGGGCGATGCTGCGCCCGTGCCGTGCGCAATGAAAGGCGACCACGTCGGCGGTCTCGATGAGCCGCGCAGCCTTGACCGTGACCAGTTCCGGGTCACCAGGGCCGACGCCGACTCCGTACAGCCGTCCCGTCATCACTCCGCCTCACTGGCGATCGCGTTGACCGCCGCCGCCGTCATCGCGCTGCCGCCGCGCCGTCCGCGCACCACCAGATGATCGAGCCCGCTCGCGGCGAGCGCCTCCTTCGACTCGGCCGCGCCGATGAACCCGACCGGGATCCCAAGAACGGCGGCCGGACGGACCGCGCCCGCCTCGACCATCTCCAGCAACCGGAACAAGGCGGTCGGTGCGTTGCCGATCGCGACCACTGCCCCGTCCAGCCGGTCGCGCCAAAGCTCCAACGCCGCCGCGCTGCGCGTCGTACCGAGCCGCGCCGCCAACTCGGGCACCTCCGGCTCGGCCAGCGTGCAGACGACGTCATTGTCAGCGGGCAACCGCTTCCGCGTGATCCCGGACGCGACCATCCGCGCATCGCACAAGATCGGCGCGCCGCCCAGCAATGCCGCCCGCGCCCGCTCGACGACACCCTCTGACCACGCCAGATCGCTGACGAGGTCGGTCATGCCGCACGCGTGGATCATCCGCACCGCGACCCGCGCCACGTCGTCCGGCAGGCCGGCGAGGTCGGCCTCGGCGCGGATGGTGGCGAACGACCGGCGGTAGATCTCCGCACCGTCACGGACGTAATCGATCACTCTTGCTCCTCCGCCATCTTCAACACGACAGGACCACGGGGCATCCCGCAGCGCCGCTCACACCCCGCCCAATGGACGGGCGTCTCGGGCGCACCGTCCAGCCCGCCCACCCAGCGCCGAGCCTCACCCTGCACGTCACCCCGCGACTTCGCGCACCCGGGGCTCCCCGTGCACGCGGTGACCCCGACCCAAGGCGAATCCGGGTCGGTAGCGAACCCAGCCGAGTCGAGCCGTGCCGCGATACGGCGCGCATCCACCAAAACCAGGTCCCGGACGACCACGCTGCGCCATGGCGTCACCCTGACTTCGTCCGCGACCTCGGCGAGCGCCTCGGCCTGAGTCCCCGAAATTCGTCCGAGCGGCGGCACAACCTCCAACGCGACCCGCCCGTCCCGCTGCTCAACAAGACCTGCGTGCGGACGCGGAGGCGCGGCTACGCCTGCGACATCCACCAGCGTCCCGCCGAGCTCCGCGGCAATGCGCTGCGGAGCATCCGGCACCTCGACCAGACGCCAGGCATCACCGCGAACATTAAGGAAGAGCTCGGCCGCCGCAACCATCACCCCGACCGGATCGTCGGACGGCAGGACGAGCCGCGCCCCGGCCAGTAGAAGACCGTCGGAAGTGTGCGTGAGATCCGCATGCAGGGACGCGACGTCACCGGTGCCGTCATCGAACGCGAACAGGAACCGTCCTGGCAGCCCGCCCAGGCGAGGACGAGCACAAAGCGCCCGGTCAAGCTCCGCGACGAGCGAATCTGTCTCAAGGACGCCATGCCGGCCGCGTCCGCCCAGCGGCGATGCAACGATATTGCGCACCCGCTCATGATCCGGAGACGGCAGCAGCCCGACCTCCGCGATCCGCTGTGCGAACACCGCCGGATCGCGGACACCGCGCACTTGGAGGTTCCCACGGGACGTCAACTCGATGACGTCCAACCCCACCTCATGGGCGGCAGCTCCGAGCACCTTGAGCTGCGCAGACGACACCGCGCCGCCCGGCACCCGGACACGCGCCAGCGGCCCGTCGGCAGCATCATGGGTCTGCAACGCCCCAGGACAAGCGTCAGCACGCGCACGTCCCACGGCATGGACATTCGGCACGATGAGGATGTTAGCCACACCTTGCGGACACGCCACACTGCCGTACAGGTTCGCGTTACCTGGTGCGCACTCCCTCAGATGCGCTCGCGCGAGATCGTTCAGGGCACCTTGCGTGCCAGCATCCGCCTGGTTCCCACCTGGCCCGCAGCCGTACCGGTCACCTGTCACCGCCGCTAGCGATGTCGTGTACGCCCACCGCCTCGGACGCCTACGAGGCCGCCGCATTTCATCCCATGACCTACCGACTCCGCCGACTGTCGGCGGAGCGCTTCCCAGTGGATCAACGCCTGCATGCTGTCGGCCTCTCTGGACCGACACCCCTAAGACGGAATTACCGCAACGGAGTCGGCCGGACTCCTCTTACGGTCGCCCTATGGGTGGCCTCGTGGCCATTCTGCCGGCCCCGCCTCGGCGCCTCAAACGGGGCAGCCGACCACTGTCGGCCCGTCCCGTCTCCTCTCGGCGCTATGCTTTCCTCTAGCCCTGTCCAAGATCACCGTGGAGGACCCCATGGCAACGCCGTTGCACCATGGCGACCCGCAACAGCTCGGCCGATATCGCCTCACGGGCCGCCTAGGACAGGGCGGGATGGGAACGGTCTACCTTGGTCAAGATGAGCACAACCAGCAGGTAGCCGTTAAGGTCATCAACGTCACCCTTGCGAGCAACTCAGTCTTCCATCAGCATTTTCGTCGTGAAGTCGAGGCAGCCCGCAAGGTGCGCCCGTTCTGCACCGCCCCTATACTTGACGCTTCCCTCGACCGACACCTCCTTTACGTTGTGACCGAGTACATCCCGGGTCCGACCCTTACCGAAGCTGTTGCAGACAGCGGACCTCTCAGGGGCGCGGACCTGGCCGGGCTCGCCTTAGGCGTCGCTACCGCGCTAGCCGACATCCATGACGCTGGCATCGTTCATCGTGATCTGAAACCCTCCAATGTCCTACTGTCCGGTGTCGGACCGCGAGTCATCGACTTCGGGCTAGCAAAGGCCCACACACAAGCGAGTGCCACTCACGATAGAATTGTCGGGACTCTCGCCTACCAGGCGCCAGAGATCATGGCGGGAAGACTCGTCACGCCAGCGTCCGACGTGTTTTCCTGGGGCGGCCTTGTAGCCTACGCCAGCACTGGCCACGCCCCTTTTAGCGGCACCTCACTCTCCGAGGTCCTATTCCATGTCGCAAACGACCCGCCACGCTTGGATGGCCTAGACTCGAGCCTGTATGAGATTGTCGCTCAATCGCTCAGTAGAGATCCGGCTGCACGCCCACCGGTCGCTGAAATCGTACGCCGTCTCACGAGCGGGGCAGGTCAATCTGTCGCCTCTCCGCCGCCACCATCACCGCTCAGCGCACCAAACGGCAACGAGGCGAGGCATCGTCCGATTCCATCCGTTCCACCAGCGCTGAGTCTCTTCCTCGCTGTCTGCCTTCTCATGATATTTGTTGGAGGCGGATACGTCGTCATTTCATTGTATCGACAGAATGGGACTGAGGGGTCGAAAGAGGGTTCCCTTCCGGGCTCAACAGCCTTCACCAATTCCCCGTCATCATTGCCATACAGCCCCTCCGGCAAACCCACTTCTTCGACTGCCCAAACACCTGATCCTGTCGAGGATTACGGAGACGTTCCCTCGCAATTCATCGGCCGATGGACCGGCGTAATCACACACCACGACACAGACGAAGAAACCTTCTCGGCACTAATCACCATAACCGGCGGAAAACTTACGCAGCAGATAGGGCAGAGCGAATATTCATCAGCGGGATGCCATGGGACGCTCAAGCTCGTTTCCGCTGCTAAATCCCGCCTTATCGTTGAGGAGCATATAGGCCGGGGCGGCTGCAAGAAGATAATTATCATTACGCTGACACATCGGAAGCCGCAGTCACTCCTATACGAGTACAACCAAGATAGCGTCCATGGAGAAGGCGGCCTAAGTCTGGCTTGAGCGATGGTTCGGCACCAGTTGCCACCACGTTAGACAACGCCATATCCACTCTAGGGGGCCATATCGCGCCCACCTTAGCCATATCCAGCTGAATATCAACTCGGCGGTGAATACAAACACTCCCACTGAGATTGCCGTTCCATACCTTGGCGCTGTTTCCAGGTCTATAAGATGGCTCACGCCAATGATTAGTACTGTCGCACCGATGTACCCTGTCAACGCTATGCGACCCACCGGCGCGAGACGCCGCAGCACAGCCCATCCGCCGCGTGCGCGGAATATCAGCATGATGGTGGTTACATAAGCGCCAGCAGTGGCGAGACCTGCTGAGGATGCCAGTCGTGATCCTGTATCTGCGTTGCTGGCTACTTGCCAAACATCGAGGCACAGGGCTAGCAAAACGACCGCAAGTGCTGTGATGGCAAGGTTCCGGAAGCGCGCCTCTGTCGCCCTTTTGATGTTGAACCGTTGTGCGCTCAGTCCGAGCAGGAATACTCCCGGAATAATCCAAGTGCCGCCACCCGCCGCAACCCCCGCCAGCGCACCGAGGACACCCGTAACTGCGACCGCGCGCACCGGAAGGAAGGAGGCGGGCAGCAATACAACAATTCCAACAACAGCGTAGCTCACCAAAACCTCGTCCGGTTCCAGTGTCCGGTGCAACATGCCGAAGGGAACCAGGAACCCCAGGCGGGCCAGCATCGCGAGCCGTGGGTGTCTCGTTCTGTCCTTGACCGCGTCGAGGAAAAGTCCGAAGCTCACGCCGAACAGGAATGAGAAGATCGGAAAGAATCTCTGATGCAACAGTGTTTCGAACGCCCAGAACGCCGGGCCCGGATTGCCCACTCCTGTGGGCATATTGGAAGTCCCCACAGTGTTGACAATCGAGATACCAAGTAGCGCGAACCCACGTAGAACATCAACCTCGGTATTACGCGATAACACTACACCCCGGCGAGCGCGAACCCGGTCGGACGCTGGCTCTTCCAGCGGTGTCAGCACGTGCCCTCCTCGTATCACGGCGGTACGAGAACCACGACACCACACACCGCCCAACTTCGCGACCCGTAGGACCTACGCCAGGTCCGAGACGCCCCACTTCGCACCCGCCAGAACCTTGCCAAACGGCCACTCCGGTAGGAGTTCTTCACCGTTCACCCCCAACTCACCGTCGAACGAGGACATCTCACCCGCTTCCCAACGCGGCACCGCCAGCACAAGGTTCTCGCTGCTACCCCTCCCCCTTTGCGCAGCCGCCAAGTGCCGCCGGCGATCCGCGCGAAACTGACGCCGGGCCAGTAGTTGCACCGGGTACCGCACCATGCACCGAGCTAAGGGTCAAACCACACGCGGTCTCACTTTCGTCTCCTCTGCCAACCCACAGGCCGCACTGGGGTTGCGGCCAACACCCCGACACCACTTGAGGCTGAATTGCCGCGATGCGCTGGCGAACTCCTTCACGGCGGCTCTTCGGGGTGGCTACGATATTCTGCCTGCCCCAACCCACCGGGGAGTTTCACCTAAGCCGGGACTACGCCGCCTATGGCGGGAACGGAGCAACCGCGCGGCGCCAGGACGTAAGCCGCCGGGTTCCCTGCTCTTACTCCGAGCCCGATCCCTCTGATATTCCCGCATTCTCCTGGTCCGTGGCGGCCTGGTGGTGGCGTGTGGGTGACGGTGCTGGTGGCGGCTCGGCGGCTGCGGGTCGAGATCCAGGACGACGGGAGTTCGCAGGGGCGTTCCTTGATCCCGGCTCAGGGCGCTGGATGGGTGAGTCCGGGCGGGGGCTCATGGTGAATGGGCTGGCCGACAAGTGGGGCTCCGTTCAAGGTGTGGAGGGATGCCACATGGTGTGGTTCGAGTCGTCCGATGAAGGGGCAGGGCGCAGCCGTGTGGGTGTCGCGCGGGGCGCGGACGGTGTTGCGTCGGCCGAGATCGGGTGCGAAGGGCCAGGAAGAGTGCCAGATCGTCCGGCTGAATCCGGAGGCGGTCCTTCTCTTCGCGAGTCTGGGGCCGGAGGGACGCAAAGCGTTCGAGATGTTCCTGGGCGAGGCGAGGCGAGGCGAGGCGAGGCGTGGAGTTGGCGGGGGGCTCGCCGCGATGGAAGGCTC
>NZ_SMKY01000077.1 GCF_004349235.1 Actinomadura darangshiensis
CAGCGGGGGGACCGAGGCCAGGGCGGGGACGGCGTCCGGTGTGAACGCGACCGACCACGCGCGGCTGCGGGCGAGTTCGGCGCCGGTCGTGATGCCGATGACCTGCCCGGGCGACACGGCGTGGACCTCGCCGGCGCGCAGCGGCCGTTCGGCGCCGTCGATGGTGACCGAGCCGGCGCCTTCCTCGACATAGACCAGGACGAGGAAGTCGTGGGCGTGACGGTGGTTCGGCGGGAGGTCGGCGTGCGCGGCTTGGGCGTCGAAGCGGGTCACCGAGACGGCAGGCACGCCGGGACGCTGCTGGTAGCGATAGACGGGCGTTCCGTCGAGCCGCACCGTGCCCAGCTTCGACCGCGAGCCCAGCGAGGCACCGTCCGAAGAATGTCCCATGATGTCAAACGTATGTCCTGCTGGAGGGCCGCGGAATGTCCAAGACTGGATGGTGACGGCACCAGGTCTGTCACGCGCCGTCGGCGCCAGACCCGCCACCGAATTCACGAAGGGGAACCCATGGCAGCTTCCAGCGGCGTACGCATCGTCGACCAGCGAACCGAGGAGGAGCGAGACCGCCCGTTCCTGCCGGGCGCGGGCAAGACCTGGCTCCTGCCGTTCTACGACGCCTTCACCCGGGTGGGCGGGGTCCGCGCATTGCACGAGCGCGCGGTCGAACTCGCCGGCATCGAGCCCGGGCAGGCGGTGGCCGACGTCGGCTGCGGCACGGGCAACCTGTCGTTCGCCGTGCTCGCGGCCCAGCCGGACGCGCGGGTGACCGGCCTCGATCCTGACGGAGACGCCCTGCGCAGGGCCGCGCGCAAGGCGCGCCGCCGCGGCGTCGCTCTCACCCTCGTCCAGGGATACGCCGACCGGATCCCCGCCCAGGACGCCTCGCTCGACCATGTGGTCTCGTCGTTGGCCCTGCACCACGTCGATGACGACGGTCGGAGCGCGTTCGCGCGCGAGGCGCTGCGCGCCCTTCGACCGGGAGGAAAGGTCACCATCGTCGACTTCGGCGGCCCCGCGTCCAACGCCGAAGACGTCGGCCACTCCGCGCACGGCCAGGGCCCACGCTGGGCCCACGCCTTCCGGCACTTGCTCCGCCCCATGCGTTCCCGGGCGGCGCACGGCCCGGCCGAGGCCCGCAGCCATGGCGACGGCATCGTCGCGCTGCTCGCCGCCGCGGGGCTCGGCAACTCCCAGGAGGTCGCACACGCCGACCACAGGTTCGGCCGAGTCACCTTCGTACAGGCGACCCGCCCCCTGAGCTGAACCAGGCCACTCAACCTCCTGGGCGCGGCTGGACTGTAGATCTGGGCGACCACCACCTCATCCGCCGGAGTTCCGACGAGGCGCTTCGAGCTGGCCCGGACCAGCGACAAACCATCCACGGCGCTGGCCAAGAGCCGAGCGGATGGTGGCTATTCGCGTGGCTGGAGGAGTTCGGCCCGGACCAGTTCGAGCAATCGACCGACCCATTTGCGCCCTCCGCGGGGACCCCGATCGGTCCAGAACGGTGACTCGGAGATGCCGGTATAGCTGATCCGTGCGTCTGCGGAGGACAGCGAGATCTCAGCCATTTCGGGGTGCTGGGGCGACCTTGGCGCGCAGCAGATCAGCCATCGCGGCGGTCCGGGCCGCGGCCCGGTCCGGCCGCAATGCGCACCGGCCGCCGGTCTCGCGGGCCTCGTGGACGGTGGCCGCGTCCCGGATGCGGTCGTGATCTGAGCGGGCGGCCGCCCCGGCCTGCGCCGGGTCGTCGGCATGCAAGACAGCCCGATGCTCACGCTCACGCTGGACGCCTTGGTCGCCGGCGTTGAAGTACTCCACCTTGGGTCGTCAACGGCTCCGGATAGCGTGCCGACCACCGGGGTGTCGGCGCGGGCCGCTCGGGCGCCGGACGCTCAGGATTATGGAGAGCGATCCTGACTCCGGCCGCTGCCGCAGCCCGCGCAGGTCGAACTCCTCCCCGCCCCCATCCACGAGCCGGTAAGTCGGCCTCCTCCACGCCATCCACGCAAGCTAGCCCCTCGGTCAGTCCCTCGACGAACACGCGTGCGGGCCGCACTGCGTCGGCGCAGGAACTGGCCACCGCCGGTCGGCGTGAGGCGGCAGGGTCGCGTCCGGGACGCCCTCCGCCAGAAGGCGGCCGTTCTGGAGGAGCAGGCAGTGGTCGGCGCGGGCTGCGGCGTCGGGGTCGTGTGTGGCGTGGACGATGGTCACGCCGGTCGCGGTGAGTTCACCGAAGATTTCGAGGATCCGCTCTTGGGCGTCCTGGTCCAGGCCGGCCGCGGGCTCGTCGAGCAGCAGGAGATCGGATCCTTGGGCGAGGCCCTGGGCGATGAGTGCGCGTTGGTACTGGCCGCCGGACAGGTCACTGAGTTGTGCCCCCCGCGAGTCCGGTCACACCGACACGGTCCATGCACTCGGAGATGACGGCCTTGTCGCCCCCGGTGAGGCGTCGCCACCATCCGCGATGGGGCCAGCGGCCCATGGCCACCGTGTTCCGGACGGTCAGGGGCAGCGCGGCCGGGACCTCGGCGCGCTGGAGCACCAGGGCGGGTCGCTGCGCGCAGGACGACTCGACCGTGCCGCTGGACGGGGCGAGCGTCCCGGCGAGCACGCCGAGCAGGGTCGACTTCCCGGAGCCGTTGTGTCCTACCAGGGCCGTCACGCGTGAGCGGGGCACGCGGGCCGTGATGCCGTGCAGCACCGTCGTGGACCCGTAACCCGCTCGCAGCCCGCGCATCGTGATCGCCGTATCGGCCACTGCCGTCCCCTCACTTGAAAGTGATAACCGTTTTCATTATAGGGTGTCGAGCCATGGAGTGGCTTCTGGCCCCTTTCGGGGTGTCTTTCGTTGAGCGGGCGCTGTGGGGAGGGCTGCTGGTCTCCGGCATCTGCGCGCTGGCCGGCACCTGGGTGGTGCTGCGCGGTATGGCCTTCCTCGGCGACGCGATGTCGCACGGCATGCTGCCCGGTGTGGCGGCCGCGTCGCTGCTGGAAGGGAGCCTGTTCCTCGGGGCCGTGCTGAGCGCGGGCGCGATGGCGCTGGGTGTCACGGTGCTGTCGCGTTCACCCCGGCTGTCCCAGGACACCGGCATCGGCCTGCTGTTCGTCGGGATGCTCGCCACCGGTGTGATCATGGTGTCGCACTCGCAGAGCTTCGCGGTGGACCTGACCGCCTTCCTGTTCGGCGACGTGCTGGCGGTGCGCCCGGGCGACCTGGCGGTGCTGGCGGTCGCGCTGGGGGCGGCGGCCGCCATCGCGGCGCTGGGGCATCGCTCCTTCGTCGCGCTGGCCCTCGACCCGCGCAAGGCGCAGACCCTGGGGATGCGGCCGCGGCTCGCGCACGCGCTGCTGCTGTGCCTGCTGACTCTGGCGATCACCGCGTCCTTCCACGTGGTGGGGACGCTGCTGGTGTTCGGCCTGCTGATAGCCCCGCCCGCGGCGGTGGTGCTGTGGGCGCGCAGCGTACCGATGGTCATGGCCGGGGCCGCGCTGCTCGGCGCGCTCGCGACGGTCACCGGGCTGCTGGTGTCGTGGCATCTGGGCACCGCGGCCGGAGCGACGATCGCCGCGGCCGCCGTGGCCTTCTTCCTCCTGTCGGCGCTGGCCGCCGATCTGCGCGACCGCCGGCCTCGCCGGCGGCCACCGCCTCCGAACACCTCCGGACGAAAGGCCTCCGGGTACACGTCATGATTCTCATCAGTACGGTCGGCGCGCGGACGCGCGCATCTGCGGCCGCCGTCGCGGCCGGAAGCCTGCTCACCTTGTTCGCCGGCTGCGGCGACTCCGGTGACGGGGGCGGCTCCGCGGGCACTGCGCAGACCCCGCACGGCTATGTCGAGGGGGCCGAGGAGACCGCCGAGGCGCAGTGGCGGCTGGTCCTGGGTGATGCGCACGGCGGCCGGGTTCACTCCCTGGATCCCGCCACGGGCAAGAGTACGCAGGTCGCCGAGGCCCCGGGCCTCACCGCGATGCGTACCGACGGGCGCTTCGCCTACCTGGCCACCGGCAAGGCGGTGCGGATACTCGATACCGGGGTCTGGACGGTCGACCACGGCGATCACGTCCACTACTACCGTGCCCCCGCCCGCACGGTGGGCGACCTGAACGCCACGGGGGCCTCCGGCGCGGCAGGCGACCCCGGCGTCACGGCGCTGGCCACGGGCGGTGCCGTGCGCGTGCTGGACAGGAAGGCCCTCGATGGGGGAGACGTCCGGGAGGCCGCGACGGTCGCCGGACGGGTCGCCGTGCCGTACGCCGAGCACCTGCTGATCGGCTCGGACGAGACGGGGCACGTCACCGTCCACGACCGCAAGGGGCATCGGGTGGCGCGGCTGCCGGAGCCGTGTCCCGAACCGCGGGGGCAGGCGACGACCCGGCGCGGCGCCGTCCTCGGCTGCGCCGACGGGGCACTGCTGGTGACGGCCCGGGATGGAACGTTCCGGGGAGAGAAGATCGCCTACTCCGGCACCGTGCCGGACGACGAACGGGCACTGGAGTTCCGGCACCGCCCCGGAGCGGACGTCCTGGCGGCCAAGGCCGGCGACAAGGGCGCCTGGGTCCTCGACGTCGCCGCCAGGAAATGGAGCCGGGTGGGGACGGGCGTGCCGGCGCTCGCGGTGAACGCGGTGGGCGCGGACTCCCCGGTCCTGCTGCTCGACCGTGCCGGCGTCCTGAGGTCCTACGACCCCGCCTCGGGGAAGGAGGAGGCGCGCTCGGAACTGCTGAAGAACGCCGACGGCGCCCAGCCCGCGCCGACGATCGAGGTGGACACCGCCCGCGCCTACGTCAACGACCCCGCCGGCAAAGCGGTGCACGAGATCGACTACAACGACGACCTGCGTCTGGCCCGCTCGTTCACGCTGCCGTTCGCACCCGCGCAGATGGTGGAGACGGGATGGTGACCGCCGCACTGCCTTCTCAAGGCGCAGGGCCGTTCAGCGGTCGGCGGCACGTCGCGAGGGCGCTGATGGTGCTGCTCCTGGTGCTGGCCGGATCGGCGACGGGATGCTCGGCGGTGGGCTCGCAGAGGTCCGGTGTGGTGGTCACCACCAACATCCTCGGCGACATCACCCGCGCCATCGTGGGCGGCCAGGCCGAGGTGACGGTGCTGATGAAGCCCAATGCCGACCCGCACTCCTTCGGTGTGTCCGCCCAGCAGGCCGCCCGCATCGAGAACGCCGCCCTGCTCGTCCACAACGGCCTGGGCCTGGAGGAAGGGGTGGCGCGCAACGTCGAGGCTGCCCGCGACCAGGGGGTGCCTGCGCTCAGCGTGGGGGAGGGCGTCGATCCGATCACCTACATCCAGGGGCGGACCGCGCGTCAGCCCGACCCGCACTTCTGGACCGACCCCGTCCGGGTCATCGGAGCCATCGGCCTCATCACCGCCCAGGTGATCGAGCACGTCGACGGTGTCGACGCCGGAACGGTCCGCGCCAACGCCGCCGCGTACCGCGACCAGGTCTCGGCCCTTGACGCCGGGATGCGGATGGACTTCGCCGAGATCCCGCCCGGGCGCCGCAAGCTGGTCACCAACCACCACGTCTTCGGCTACCTGGCACAGCGCTACGGCTTCGAGGTCATCGGGGCCGTCATCCCCAGTGGCACCACGTTGGCCTCGCCCAGCGGCTCGGACCTGAAGTCGCTGGCCGACGCCGTCCGGCGGGCCGGGGTGTCGACGGTCTTCGCCGACTCCTCCCAACCGGACCGCCTCGCCCAGGTCATGGCCCGCGAGGCCGCACTGCGCATCAGGATCGTCTCGCTCTACTCCGAATCGCTCACCGGCGCCGACGGCGGCGCCCCCACCTACCTGCGGATGATGCGCGCCAACGCCGACGCCATCAGCGCCGGACTCGCCACGCGGTGAGTCCACCGGGCTCCTCCCGAGCCATTACTCCAGCCGACGACCTCCTCCGACAGAATCAGAGAGCTGAAATGGAACACCCGACCCGTCCAAGGCCGCACCGCAAGGGGGCGCTGCCCGCCGCGATGGTGACGCTCGGCCTCGTACTCAGCGCCTGCGGCCCAGGCGACTCCGGCTCCGGAGCACGGAGCGCCACCTCGGCACCCGCGGCGGCCAAGGTCCAGGACCCCCTGGTGGTGACCTACGACGGCGGCATGTACGTCATCGACGGCACCACGCTCAAGGTCGTCCAGGACATACCGCTGGACGGATTCAACCGCGTCAACCCTGCCGGAAACGGCCGCCACGTCATGGTCTCCACCGCCACGGGATTCCGTGTCCTGGACGCCCAGGGCGCACGGCTCACGGAGGACGAGTTCGCCGCACCGAAACCCGGTCACGTCGTCCACCACGCAGGCAAGACCGTGCTGTTCTCCGACGGCGCAGGCAAGGCCACGACCTTCGACCCCAGCCGGCTCGGCGACGGGCTCCCGCAGTCGTCCACCTACACCTCCCAGCACCCCCACCACGGCGTGGCCATCGCACTCGCCGACGGCGGGCTGGTCGTCACCATGGGCACCGAGGAGAAGCGGACCGGCATCCAGGTCCTCGATGACGAACGCAAGGAGATCGCCCGCAGCGAGGACTGCCCAGGCGTGCACGGCGAGGCCACCGCCAAGGCCGAGGCCGTGGTCGTCGGCTGCGAGAACGGGGCCCTGCTCTACAAGGACGGCAAGATCAGCAAGGTCCGGGCGCCCGACGAGTACGGACGTATCGGCAACCAGGCCGGCCATGACGACTCCCCGATCGTCCTGGCCGACTACAAGACCGACCCCGACGCCGAACTCGAACGCCCCGAGCGGGTATCACTGATCGACACCCGGACGGCCCGCATCAGGCTCGTCGACCTGGGAACCAGCTACACCTTCCGGTCCCTCGGACGCGGCCCGGACGGCGAGGCCCTGGTCCTGGGCACCGACGGCGCGCTGCACGTCGTTGACCCCGAGCGCGGCGAGGTCACCCGGAAGATCAAGGTCACGGGCCGGTGGCGCGAGCCGCTGGAATGGCAGCAGCCCCGTCCCGCCCTCCACGTTCGCGACCGCACCGCCTACGTCACCGACCCCGGCAGCAGCACGCTCTACGCCGTCGACATCGAGTCCGGCAAGGTGAAGTCCAAGGCCCGGCTGCCGCGAACCCCCAACGAACTCACCAGCGCCTAGTCATCACCGGCGGGCGCTGGAGTCTTCAGCGCCCGCCGCACCGACAGGGCCACGGCCACGAGGACCAAGCCGAGGATCACCATCGTGACGGGCCGTCCGAGCACATACGCCGGGTTTCCGTCGGAGAAGGCCAGGGTCTGGCGCAGCGAGGTTTCGAGCGTGGGTTGGAGGACGACGGCGAGCACGAAGGGGGCCATGCTGAACCCGACGCGGCGAAGCGCGAATCCGAGGAGTCCCGTGACCAGCATGACGACGACGTCGAACATCGAGTTGTTCTCGGCGTACACGCCTACGATGCACAGGCCGATCACCATCGGCATCAGGACCTGCGGCGGGATGGACAGCAGGCGGGTGAAGAGCCCCACCAGCGGGAGGTTGAGGACGAGGAGCGCCAGGTTGGCGATGTACATCGCGGCGATCACAGTCCAGAACATCTCGGGCTGGTCGTTGATGAACGTCGGGCCGGGGACGATGCCGTTGAGCAGCAGCGCGGCGAGCACGAGCGCCATCGTCGGGGCGAACGGGATCCCGAGCGCCAGCAGCGGGATGAACGCCGCACCGGCCGCGGCGTTGTTGGCCGCCTCGGGGCCGGCCACCCCCTCGACGGCGCCCTTGCCGAACCTGCCGGGGTGCCTGGAGATCTTCCGCTCGGTGACATAGGAGGCGAACGTCGACAGCACCCCGGACGGGCCCGGCACCAGCCCGAGCAGGAAGCCGATCACTGAGCCGCGGACCGCCGCCGGGGCCGCCTCGCGCGACTCCTGCCGGGTGGGCAGCAGCTCCTTGAGCTTCGGGGCCCTGACGGGTTCCGGACGCCACCGCCGGCCGGTCGTCGTCAGCGCCTCCGTGACGCCGAACACCCCCATGACCAGGGCGATGAAACTGAATCCCTCGGCGAGGTCGGTCGTTCCCATGGTGAACCGCAGATCGCCGGCGGCCGGGTCGATGCCGACCGTGCCGACCGCCAGCCCGGCACAGATCATGGCGATCGCCTTGGCGGTGGAGCCGCTGGAGAGTGCCGCCAGCAGCAGCAGTCCCGCGATGCACAGCGCCATGTACTCGGGAGGCCCGAGTTCGACCGCGACACCGCTCAGCCACGGAGCGAACAGCATGAGGCCGATGATCGCGACGGTGCCCGCGACGAAGGACGAGACCGCCGCGACGGTCAGCGCGGAACCGGCCCTGTCCCGTTTCGTCATCTCGTGCCCGTCGAGCGCCGTCACCACCGAGGACGCCTCACCGGGCACGTTGAGCAGGATCGAGGTCGTCGACCCCCCGTAGGTGGAGCCGAAGTAGATCCCGGCGAACAGGATCAGCGACCCCGTCGGGCCCAGCTGCGTCGTCATCCCGAGCAGAACCGACATCGCGCCGATCGGCCCGATGCCCGGGAGCACCCCGACGACCGTGCCGAGGACCACGCCGACCAGTGCGAGGAGGACGAATGTCGGATCCGTGAAGGCGGCGAAGCCGGTGCCGAGGTTGTGGATCACGTCCGCCATGCGGCTTCCTTTCGTTCAGACCAGGCCGAGCGTGCCCGCGGGCAGCGGGACGTAGAGCAGGCGGACGAAGAGGAGCCAGGTGGCCGCGCCGAAGGCGACGCCGAGAATGACGGCGCTGGTCCACCGGGACACGCCCATGATCTTGGCGGCCAGCAGCACGGAGACCGACAGGGTCACGATCATTCCCACCGTGGCGCCCACCGCCGGCACCAGCAGGGCCACGGCCAGGACACCGGCGATCCGCCACCAGTGCACGTCGGCATCGTCCTGCGCATCGTCCTGCGCATCGTCCTGCGCACTGTCCTGCGGGCCGGGCTCGCCGCGCGGTGTTCCGCGGAGGCCCTGCACGAGGAGGGTGACGCTGGCGGCGACCAGCACGACCGCGACGACGAGAGGGAAGAACCCCGCCCCGGTCTCGGCCATCGTGCCGATGCCCTCACCGACGGCCAGCACGCCGTACAGCAGCCCCAGCACCAGCAGCGATCCGGCGCCGATCACGTCGGATGCGGCTCTCATCCGTGGGAGACGCCTCATCATCATCGTGGGAGCAGGCTCGCCGCCGCTGTGGTCTTCTCGGCAAGCCGCGCTTTGGCCGCCTTCCCGTCGGCCCCGCTGACGACGAGTCCCAGCTTCTGCGCGGTTTGGGCGAACTTCGGGTCCTTGATGGCGGAGTTGATCGCTGTGGACAGCTTCTGCTCGACCTTGGCGGGCAGGTCTTCCGGCGCGACCACGACGTTGTACGCCTGCCACTGCAGCTGGACGTTCTGCTCTACGAAGGTGGGGACGTCGGAGGCGAGGCCGACGCGCTCGGCGGTGGCGATCGCGAGCGCGCGGAGCTTGCCGGACTTCAGCTGCGCCATCCCACCGGCCAGCTGCATGACGCCCACGTCGATGTTGCCGCCCAGCAGGGCCGTGGTGGTCGCCTGGTCGCCGTCGAACTTGACGTGCTTGAGCCGCGTGCCCGTCAGCTGCTCGAACTTCCTGGCCGGGATCGTGTAGTTGAGCGGACCATCGCCGATGGTGACCGCGTCGGGACGGGCCTTGGCGGCGGCGACCAGGTCGCCGACATTCTTGAAGGGAGAATCACCGGGTACCGCGAACAGCACCGGCGACGTGGTGACCTCGCTGAGCACCGTGGCCGCCTTGGCGTCGTACGGCACCTTTTCCGTTTGCGGAATCAAGGTTAGGGGGCCGTCCGGAACGAGGCCGATCGTGTAGCCGGCCGGCTTGGCGTTGAGCGCCGCGGTGGTCCCGACCGAGCCGGCGCCGCCCGCCCTGTTCACCACCTGGACGCGCCGGCCGAGCTTGTGCTGCGCGCCGATGACGTCGGCCAGGGCGCGGGCCGTGGTGTCGATGGCGCTGCCGGCCGGATAGGGCACGATGAGCTGGACGTCGCGGGCCGGGTAGGCCTGTTGGGCAGGCGATCCGTCACATGCCGCGGTGACGAGTGCGCAGGCGAGGGTCACCAGCAGCACCGCGCTGCGGGGCTTGCCGACTGGACGAGCTTTCATGGGGCACCTCTTGTGTGAAGGACCGCTGGCCTGACGGGGCGGCGACCAGGGCGACGGCGCAGCTCATGGCATGTGCTCGTCGCTGAGCCCAATGACCATGACCTCGGTCCACTTCCGCGAGGGCCCCACCGTCCCACCGCCCGATGAAGTACGTCAAAGACGTGAACTCAACCAGACTCATTGTCTGGCGCAATGAGTCAGTCATTGCATCCCGCAATGCATCGATCTCAGTTTTGCTCTTTGACGCACTAGGACGCCGTTGCTCAAGATGGCCCTGGCGGAGGAACGGTGAACGAAGCTGGCGAGGGATGGTGCACCGGATGTCTCATCCGATGAGCGGGACGGCGGTCGGGTCCGGAACCGTGCTGTTCGGGTTCGAGGACGGTGTCGGCACGGTGACCCTCAACCGGCCGGAGCGGCGCAACGCGATCTCCTGGCAGCTCGTCGAGGACCTGCTCGCCGCCATCGAGCGGGCCCGTTCGGAACGCGCCCTGCGCGTCCTCGTCGTCACCGGGGCGGGAGACGACTTCTGCGTCGGCGCCGACATGGCGCGGGTCGCTTCGGACAGCGTCCACGACCAGGAGACGCGCACGTTGCGCGGACGATCGGTGGCGGACGACCTCGAGCGGCTGACGCGCGCTTCGACCATCGTGGAGGCGCTGGTGTCCTTCCCGATGCCGACGATCGCCGCCATCAACGGTGCCTGTGCCGGCGCCGGGCTGGCCTTCGCCCTGGCCGCCGACATCCGGCTCGCGGCCGAGAGCGCGGCTTTCAATTCCGCGTTCGTCAGCGCGGCGGTATCAGGCGATTTCGGCAGCGCCTGGCTGCTGGCCCGCGCCGTGGGCGACGCCCGCGCGCGGGCGCTGCTCCTCGATCCCGCGAAGTTCACGGCCGCCGAGGCGTCCGAATGGGGCCTGGTCACCGAGACCGCGGCCGACCTGCCGGCCCGGCTCGGCGAGCTGTCCGGCAAGCTCGCCGCACAGGCGCCGAAGGCCATGCTGTACGCGAAGCGGAACCTGGCCGACGCCGGACTGGCCACGCTGCCCGACTACCTCCGGCGGGAGGTGCCCCGCATGGTCGACTGCGCCCGCAGCGACGATGCGAGGCAGGCGGCCCGAGCCTTCCTGGAAAAGCGCAAGCCGGTGTTCACCGGAGAGTAGGAACAGGATGTCCACACCACTCGCGGGAATCCGTGTCGTCGAGTTCGGCCACTACATCGCGGCGCCCGCGGCGACGCAGCTGCTGTCCGATCTCGGCGCCGAGGTCATCAAGATCGAGCCACCGGGCGGGGACCAGGCGCGCGGCATCGGCGCGTACGGCGAGGGCATCGTCCTCGCCTTCAACCGCGGCAAGCGCTCGGTGGTGCTGGACCTCAAGCGGGAGGACGACCGGAGCACCGCCCTGGCCCTGATCGCGGAAGCGGACGTCGTCGTGCAGAACCTGCGGGCCGGAGCGCTGGCCCGGCTGGGTCTCGGTCCTGACGATCTGAGGTCCGCCCACCCCGGGCTCGTCTACGTCTCGGTCTCCGGTTTCGGCGCCGGGAGCCCCTCGGCGCACCGGCCCGGCCTCGACATCGCCGCGCAGGCCGAGAGCGGGCTGATGTCGATCACCGGTGAAGACGACGGTGATCCGCTCCGGGTCGGGTTCCCCGTCGCCGATGTCGCCGCGAGCTACGCGGTCGTCCAGGCGGTCCTCGCCGCGCTCCTGCGCCGGGAGCGCACCGGCGAGGGCGGGGTGGCCGAGGTCTCCCTGCTGGACACCGCGATCCATCTTCAGTCGGCCATGTGGGGCGAGTGGCACGCCTCCGGTCAGGAGCCGCGGCGCAAGGGGAACGGCCAGGCGACGGTGGCCCCCGCGGCCGACCTCGTCCACACCACCGACGGGACCATCGTCCTCTCGGCGTACACCGCCGACCACTTCGCACGGCTGTGCCGGCTCATCGGCAAAACCTGGATGCTCGATGACCCCCGGTTCGCCGACAATCCGTCCCGGGTCGCCAACCGGACGGTGCTCCTGGCGGAGATCTCCCAAGCGCTCGGCGTCCTCGGGACCGAGAAGTGCCTCGCGCTGCTGGCCGACCACGGCATCGTCGCGGCGGAGGTGCGCACCTACCGCGACGTGGCCGCGGCGGCGGACGTGCGTGCCGACGGCATCCTCACCACGGGGATCGGCCCGGACGGTGACCGCTACACCGTCCCTTCCCTGCCCTTCACCCTCGACGGCGTCGCTCCGGCGGCGGACCAGGAGGTGCCGCGGCCCGGAGCCGACTCGGACGCGCCCGCCTGGCGCGAGCCTTGACCCGCCGTTGAGTTCGAGCGTTGGATCGCCCCATGAACGTCCGCGAGCTCGAATGCTTCCTCGCCGTCGTCGACCACGGCAGCATCACCCGGGCCGCCTCCGCGCTCTACCTGGCACAGCCGTCCCTGTCGCAGATCATCCGCCGTCTTGAGGGCGACCTCGGCGTCGAGCTCTTCCGCCGGGTCGGGCGCGGGCTGGTGCTCGCCCCCGCGGGCGAGGCGCTCGTCGGGGCGGCCCGCCAGGTGGTCCGGGACATGCACCAGGCCCGGCAGATCGCCGAAAGCTACCGCGGGCTGGAGCGCGGGCGGGTCGACCTGGCGATATCCGCCTCGCTCACGTCGAGCTTCCTGGCCGCGTGGGTGGGCCATTTCCGCCGCAGGCACCCCGGCCTCACCGTCCGGCTCACCCAGCACGACGGGGACACCGACGAGATCGTCGCCCTGATCCGGACGGGCGAGGCCGAACTCGCCTACACCGTCGCGCCCGTGACGCGGCACGGGATCGAGTGCACCCGCATCGGCGCGGGGGAGGTCGTCCTGGCCCTGCCGCCCGGCTGGCGCAACGAGTTCCCCGACCCGGCGCCCGTCGCGCTGCTCGACGGCCTGCCCATGATCGTCGACCGGGGGTTCGGACGCGCCTACCTCGACTCCATCCGCGACACGAGCGCGGTCGAGCCCGCGGTCGTGGTCGACGTCAGCGAACCCGCCGGGCTCGTGCCGTTCATCATCGCGGGCGCGGGAGCCGCCCTCCTGCCGATGCGCCAAGCACTGGACGCGCGGCGCCGGGGAGCGAGCCTGCGCATGATCGACCCATTGGCCTCACGGGCGATCTACGCCATCACGCCCAGTGCCCCGATGTCGATGCCGGCCAGCAAGTTCCTCGAACTCAGCAAGGAGAACCTCGAACGCTGGGAACGGGCCGTCACCATGCGCACCGACCGCGGAATGACACTTCTGGAAGCGGCGATCGATGCCGACAGCGTGATCGAGACCGCGTACCAGCGACTGGAGGAGACCCCCTACTATCCGTCCGATCTCACCGTGAGCCCCCGGTCCGGCACCGACCTATAAGAACGATGTCGTAGCTCCGCTCTGACGGCTTTTCGAATAGGTTTATCTGCTGCTCATCGGCGCTGATGTGTTGATCGAACGGCAGCCCGCGGTCCCGTGCTCGATAAATGGCACGCCACCGTTTGCGGTGTGCTACCGGTGGTGGTCAGGTCGTTGCCGGTGAGAAAAGCTTCATCCTGAACGGGCTTTGTTCGCGGGCAGGCCGGGTTTCAGGGTCCGCAGTTGCCTGCGGGAGGTCAGGCCGAGCTTCTTGAAGATGCTGCGCAGGTGCGCGTCGACCGTGCGGGGGCTGAGGAACAGTTCGCGCGCGGCCTCCTTTGACGTGGCCCCGTCGGCGACGAGGAGGGCGATCCGGGTCTCCTGGGGGGTGAGGCGTTCGAGCGGGGTGGCGCCGGGCTTGGCGGGTCGCTCGCCGCAGGCGGCGAGTTCGCGGGCGGCGCGGGCGGCGAACCCGGCGGCGCCGATCGAGGCGAGCGTCTCGTGGGCGCGGCGGAGCTGGGTGCGCGCGTCGCCGCGCCTGGCCTCGCGGCGGAGCCATTCGCCGTAGAGCAGCCGGGTCCGGGCGAGCTGCGGCACGGCGCGGGTGCGTTCGAGGGCGTGGATCGCCGCCAGGAAGAGGTCCTCGGCGCCGGGTCCGGTGGCCAGCAGGGCCTGCGACCGGAGGCCGATGCCGTCGGCCCAGTCGGTGCCGGCCGCCCGCGTCCGTTCGGTGAGCAGGTCCATGGCGGGGCCGGCCAGTTCGGGACGGCCGGCGCGGACCGCGGCCTCCACGACTTCGGACGGGACGAACGCGCGCAGCCCCGGATCGTCGTGCTGGGAGGCCCGGCGGGCGGAGTGCAGCGCGGTCTCGTACCGTCCCGCGCCGTTGTGCAGGACGGACGCCGCGTGGTCGAGGACCGAGAGCAGCTGGCCGTGGCCGCGGTCGCGTGCCACGCGGGTGGCCGCGTCGGCCAGCCGGTCGAAGTGTCCGCCGTCGCCGCGCCAGGCCGTGAGCATCAGGTCGGCCCATAGGGGCGCGGTGACGTTCCAAGGGCCGGTCGTGGCGCGGACCTCGGCGACGAGGGCGGCGGCGCCGTCGAACTCGCCCGCGTGGACGCGGGCGAGTGCGAGCTGCCGTAAGGCGAGGGGGAGGACGCCGCGGGCGCCCGTCCGGTGGGCGGCGTCCAGCTGCCGTTCGGCGAGGGTGCGCCACGCGCCGTCGTCCCACAGGTCGGCGGCGGCGCCGCAGGCGAGCCACACCGAGGGGTGGTCCGGTCCGTCCGGGAGTGCGAGGAGGGCGTCCACGGCCGCCCGCAGGGCGGGGGCGGCGGCCTGGCCGGACGTCAGCTGCCGGCCGACGGCGTCGAGCAGCAGGCCGGCCGGCCGGTGCCCGGGTTCCCCGCCGATGGCGGCTCGCGCGGCCCGGGCGCGGTGGTGCGCGCCGAGCCGGCCGGCCGCGAGCCCGGCGGCGAGTGCGTCCAGGCGCGCCTCGCCGGCGGCCGGACGGTCGTGCTGCGCGAGGCCGCGGGCCGCGTCGAGGAGCGGCGCGACGGCGTCGCCGCAGCGGCCGTCGTGCAGGGCGAGCCGGGCCGACAGGAGCGCGGCGAGCGCCCGTCCGCGCTCGTCCAGCGGGCCTGCCGCGGCGGTGGCGAGCAGTCCGGACGCCGCTTCGGCCGCGCCCGCTCCGAGTGCGAGCCGGGCGGCGGCCAGGGCGCGGGCCGCGCGGCGGGCCGGATCGGGGGTCAGCGCGGCGGCCCGTCCGAGGAACGCGCCCGCCGCCGCCAGGCCGCCGCGTGCGCGGGCCCGCGGCACGGCCAGTTCCAGCGCGGCGGCCACGGCCTCGTCCGGGGCGATCGTCGACCGGGCGCGATGCCAGGCGCGCCGGTCGGGGTCCGGGCGGGCGGTCGCCTCGGCGAGCGCGGCATGCGCCGCCCGGCGGTCGGCAGGGGCCGCGGCCGCGTACACGGACGAGCGCAGCCCCGGGTGCGCGAACAGGACGCGGGCGCCGAGGCGCAGGAGGCCCGCCTCCTCGGCGGGTGCGGCCGCGTCCGTCGCGATGCCGAGCCGGGCGGCGGCGTCCCACAGCAGGGCGGGATCGCCGAGCGGTTCGGCGGCGGCGAGCAGGAGCAGCCGCCGCGTGTCGGCGGAGAGCGTCCGGAGGCCGAGGTCGTCCGGGGGCCCGGCGGGCGGCCCGTACCCGCCGGTCGGGTCCGTTCCCGCCTGCCGTTGCGCTTCCAGGACGGTCCCGGGGTTGCCGCGCGTCTCGGCGATGAGCCGGTCGCGGACGCGTGCGTCCAGGGGGGAGCGGAGCCGGGACCCGAAGAGGGCGAGCGCGTCGCCGCGGCGGAGGCCGTCGAGCCGGTGCTCGGGGAGCCCGGCGAGGTGCCGCAGGCCCGGCTCGTCGCGGCCGGCGAGAAGGAAGGCCACGGGCGCGGTGCGCGCGCGGCGCGCCGCGAAGGCCAGGACGCGCGCGGACGCGGGGTCGAGCGCGTGCGCGTCGTCGACGAGGCAGACGGCCGGACGTCCCGAGGCCAGCAGCGTGCGGACGGCGAGGCCGAGGTGGGACGGCTCCGGCGCTGGGCCGTCCCGCAGCCCGAAGACCACCTCGACGGCCTCCCGCTGCGGGCCCGGCAGCGCCTCCGCCGCCGCGAGGACGGGCTCGCACAGCTCGTGCAGCGCGCCGTACGGGAGCGCTCCCACACCGATCCCGCGGGTGCGGAGCCGCCGCAGGCCCGGCACCGCCGCCACGGCCCGTTCCAGCAGCACCGTCTTGCCGATGCCCGCGTCGCCCCGCAGGACGAGCGCGCCGCCGCGGCCGGCGCGCGCGTCGCGCAGCAGGCTCTCCAGCGCGGCGGACTCGGGCTCGCGGGAGAGGAATCCGGGCCCGTCGAGGGAGGGGATCCCGTCGGCCATGAGTGCTCTCCAAACGCCCTTTTCGGGTGGGCCGGGTGGACGGCGGGATCGGGCGCGACGCCGCGCGGCGACCCGTCTGTTCACTTTTCACCAGTCTGAACGCGGACGGCCTACGGCGGCGCCAACGGGATCGACTGATCATCTTGACGCTATGTGAACACTCGGAGAACGACGCTGGGCTTTGGCGAAATAGGCGATTTCTACCGATACAGATCGGTGGTCGCGGCATGGAACTCTGGGCGCTGCACCGGACCGATCACCCCTCGCCGATCCCGGAAAGGCGACCGCCATGGCAGACCCGTCCGTGACCGTGGGCGGAGTGACCTACAAGGTCACCCCCGAATACCTGGCCAGTGCCGCGACGGACACCACGAACACCGCGTCCCGGATCTCCGAGGAACTGGGCCAGATCAAGACCTACGTCTACAGCCTCGAGGCGAGCTGGGGCGGTATGGCGCACGAACGCTTCGTCGTGCTGATGGCCGAGTACGACATTCTCGCCAAGATGCTGAACGACGCGCTCACCGGAATCGCGGCCGGCCTGCAGGGCAACTACGTCAACTACAAGGAATCCGAGGAGCAGAACATCACCAACCTGAACAACATCGAGGCGGGCATGCCCGGCGGCCCCGGCGCCGTCGCGAACCTGACCTGACCGCCGCTCCAGCCCGATCCGCCGCCCGTACGCGCAGGCGAACGCGGCGTCCGACCGAGAACCTGAGAGGGACCCGCCATGGGGAATGTCGACGGCACACAGATCTACGTCGGTGAGGGGCTCGGCGCCGCCGGCGGCTGGCTGAACGGCCGCGCGGCCGAGATCGAGGGTCAGCTGCAGACGCTGAAGACCAAGCTCGCCCCGCTGGAGGCGGCGTGGACGCAGAGCCAGGCCGCGACCTACTACCAGGACATGCAGCTCCAGTGGAACATCGCCGCCGAGGGGCTCTTCGGCCCGGACGGCGTGCTCGGCCAGATCGCCCACGCGATGAACGTCAACTGGGGCAACTACGCCGACGCCGAATGGGCGAACATCCGCAGCTGGCAGCACTGAGACGCCGCGTGAGACAGGAGAGCCGAGGAGTCCGCGTTGGCCGATGAGCGGTGCCGGATCACGGTCGTGGGCGAGCGCCGGAGGGTGGACATCGCCCTGCCCGCGCACGCCCCGATCACCGAGTACGCCTCCATGCTCGCCGACATGTGCGGCCAGGACGAGCCGGACGCGATGCCGCCCGCCTGGTCGCTGGCGCCCGCCGGGCGGCCGCCGTTCGAGCCGGGCGGCTCGCTCGGCGACGCGGGCGTGGTGGACGGCGAGACGCTGTACCTGCGCAACGTCCTCGAAGGCGAGTTCGACGGGCCGGCGGTCTCCGACATCGAGGAGGAGATCGCGACGCTGGAGGACGACGGCACGATGTGGAGCGCGCGGACGCGCGCGTACACGACGGTCGTCCTCGGCCTGCTCGTCCTCGTCGGCGCGGCCATCGCCCTCGCGGCGGGCGGCGGCGCGCCCGGCGCGGTCGCCGCGGGCGCACCGCTCTTCGCCACCGGCCTCGCCGCGCCGGTCCTGGCGTGGAGCGCGGCCCGCAAGCACTGGCCCGTCCCGCCCGGGGCGCGCACGGCGCTGGCCGCGGCGTCGTGCCCGCTGCTGACCGGCGCGGTGCTCGCCCTGCCGGTGACGGGCTTCGCGCCCCGGCTGGCGGCGGCGCTGGCCGCCGCGCTGGTCGGCGCCCTCGCCGCGTACCTCGCGGCGCCCTCGGCGCCCACGATGGTGCTGCTGCTCGGCTGCGGCCTCGCGCTGCTCCTCGCCGTGCCCCTGGTGCTGCTGAGCGCGAGCGCCGCGGAGGCGGCGGCGGCCGTCGCCGTGGTCGTGTTCCACCTCCTCGCGATCCTGCCGCGGCTGGCCTCGCAGGTCGCCACGCTGCCGGCCGGCACCAGCGAGATGGACGACGTCGCGGGCACGGTGCGCCGCGTCCAGCGCCTGCTCGTCCTGCTCAACACCGGGTGCTGCCTGGCGGTCATCGGCTGCCTGGCCGTGCTGAGCGCGTCGGACGGCTGGTTCGCGCTCGGGCTGGCGCTCTGCCTCGGCGTCGCGCTGCTGTGCCGGGCGAGCAACTCGCGGCTGACCGCGGTCGTCGCGGCCCTGCTGCTGAGCGGCCTGGCGGGGCTCGGCGCCCTCCTGCTGCGCGTGCCGGACCGCCTCCCCGGCCTCGGCCTGCCCGGCTGGTCCGGGCCGCTGGCACTCGTGGTCGTCGGCGTCGTCGTGCTGTGGGCCGGTCTCGTGATGTCGTTCCGCAGCTCGCTTCAACAGGCCGACTTCGGGGAGCGGTGGCGGTGGCCGGGCCCGTTCGGTGCTTTCCTCGGCGCGGTCAGCGTGCCGGTGGCCGCGGGCGTCTTCGGCGTGTTCCAGGCCCTCCTGGACGCCGGCCGGGGGATGTGACGCGATGCTGATGAAGCGGACCGCCCGGGAACGGGTCGCGCCCGGCTGGGGCGCCCACGACACCATCGCCTCCGCCGTGCGCGCGGCCGCCGCCGGAGCGACCGTGTCGGTGCATCCGGGCGAGTACCGGGAGAGCGTCGTCCTGAACCGGGACGTCACCCTGATGGCGGAGAAGGGCCCCGGCACTGTGCGGATCGTGTCGCCGCGCGGCCCCGCGATCACCGTGCACGGCGGCGCGGCCGCCGTCCGCGACATCACCGTGGCGGGCACCGCGCCCGGCGAGCCCGCGCTCCTGCTGCGCGGCGGGACGCCCGACGTCCGGGGATGCGAGGTGACCGGCGGCCGGATCGAGGTCACCGGCGACGCCGTCGCCGCGCTGGCGGCCTGCACGGTCGTCGGCGCCGACCGCGCGTCCGTCCGGCTGACCGGGACCAGCCGGACGGTGCTGGACGATCTCGCGATCCGGATCGCCGGCGGCGATGGCGTCGTCGTGGACGACGCGGCCCGCGCCGAGTGCACCGGCGCCCGCATCGACGGCGCCGCGGGACGGGGCGTCCACGTCGCGGGGACCGCGCGCGCCCGGTTCACCCGGTGCGAGGTGCGCGGCACCCGGGCCGCCGCCGTCCACGCGGAGGGCTCGGCGGCGCTCGTCCTCAGCGAATGCAGGCTGCACGACGCGGACGCCCACGGCGTCCGGCTCGGCGGGACGGCCGGCCGGCGCGGGCCGGCCGTCCCCGCCGCGGAACCCGGCGACCGGCCGGACGGACGGCGGGCCGGCGGGCGGCGGCCGGACGCCGCGTCGGCCGAGGAGCCGCGCACGTCCAGCCGGCACGGCGTCCTGCTCCGCCGCTGCGAGATCGCCCGCACCGGCGCCGCCGGGGTCCTCGCCGAGGACGAGGCGGCGGCCGTCCTGAGCGACTGCCACGTCCACGACACCTCCCGGGCCGGGATCTTCGCGACCGGGAGCGGCGAGCTGGAGCTGGACGGCGTGCGCGCGGTCGACATCGACGGCAGCGCGCTCGCCGCCGCCGGGGACGCCGTGCTGCGGGCCCGCGGCGGCACGTTCGCCCGCACCACCGCGAACGGGCTTTACGCGGCCGAGCGCGCCGAGGTGACGCTCACCGGCTGCGAGGTCCAGGACACCGCGTACACGGCCGTCCACCTGGCCGGCGGGGCGCGCGCGACGCTGTCCGGCTGCCGGATCCGGGAGACCTTCGAGTACGGGATCCGGGTGTGCGAGCGGGCCGAGCTGGCGGCGGACGGCACCCGGGTGCGGGACGCGCGGCTGGCCGGCGTCCTGGTGGAGGGCGGCGACGCGGTCCTGCGCGACTGCGGGATCGAGCACGTCCGCAACGGGATCGCCCTGCGCACGACGCACCGTCCGCTGGTGTCCGGCTGCGAGGTCGGCGACGTCGCGGAGGTGGGCGTCGAGGTCGGTCCGGGCGGCGGCGCCGTCCTGGAGGACGTCCAGGTCCGGCGCACCGGCTCGACCGGCATCTTCCTGGACGCCGGCAGCACCGCGCGGATCGACGGGTGCGCCGTGCGCGAGGTCGAGGGGACCGGGCTGTTCGCCGGGGCGGGGGCCCGCCCGCGCGTCCGGGACCTGACCGTCGAGCGCCCCGGCCGCAACGGCGTGTTCGTCGCCGAAGGCGCGGCGGGGATCTTCGAGGACTGCCGGATCCGCGACGCGGGATACCCGGCGATCTACGTCGAGGCGGACGCGGCGCCCGTCCTGCGCCGCTGCACGGTGGAGGGCGGCGACCACGACCTGGTCGTCTGCGACGGCGCCGAACCGGTCGTGGAGGACTGCGGGTCGGAGGGGGTGCGCGACGGCGTGCTGCCGGAGGGCCGGGCACCCGCCGCCGGGACCGGGGCGGCCGTCGCGGGGGCGCGGGACGGTGCCCGGGCCGGCGCGGACGACGGCGGCGAGGACGACACGCGGCCTCCCGAGGAGCGGCTCGCGGAACTGCGCGCCGAACTCGACCGGCTGGTCGGGCTCGACCGCGTCAAGCACGACATCGTCGGGCTCACCAAGCTGATGCGGATGGTGAAGGTGCGGCAGGAGGCGGGCCTCCCGCCGCCGCCGCTGAGCCGCCATCTCGTCTTCGCCGGCAATCCGGGCACCGGCAAGACGACGGTCGCGCGGCTGTACGGCGGGTTCCTGCACGCGCTCGGCCTGCTGCGGCGCGGCCATCTCGTCGAGACCGACCGGGGCGACCTGGTCGGCGAGTACGTCGGGCACACCGCGCCGAAGACCCAGGCGGTGTTCCGCCGCGCGCTCGGCGGGGTGCTGTTCATCGACGAGGCGTACGCGCTCGTCCCGCACGCGCAGTCCGGCGACTTCGGCCAGGAGGCGGTCTCCACCCTGGTGAAGCTGATGGAGGACCACCGCGACGACGTCGTGGTGATCGTCGCCGGATACCCGGCGGAGATGGCGCGCTTCCTCGCCTCCAACGCCGGGCTGGGCTCGCGCTTCACCCGCACCCTGACGTTCGAGGACTACGGGTCGGGCGAGCTCGTGCGGATCGTCCAGCACCACGCCGACCGGCACCGGTACGAGTGCCCGGCGGAGACCGTCGAGTCCCTCCACCGCTTCTTCGACGAACTCCCGAGAGGCGGTCAGTTCGGGAACGGCCGCGCGGCACGGCAGGTCTTCCAGCTGATGACCGAACGGCACGCGCGGCGGATCGCCGACGACCTGGCCGCGGCCGCCCCCGGAGACCTGACGACGCTGCTGCCGGCGGACCTCCCGGACGCGGAGGCCCTGTGAGCGACGACGCGGTGAACGAGGACTCCATCAGCGAGGAGGAGCGATGACCGACCCCATAACCTCCGAGTACGACGACGACCCGGTCGACCCGGACGCCGAGGGCGGGGAGAGCACCGACCCGCCCGACCTCGGGAACACCGACTCCCCGGATCTGACCGTCTGGCAAGAGCGTCCGTCCTTCGACGAGAAGCCGCAGGACATCGGCCAGGACGGGGGCGGCGACGAGCCGCCGGACGCGACGCCGAGCTCCGGGGACTTCTCGATCAACCTGGAGAGCGTCGCGACCAACGTCGAGAACATGCTGAGCACGTCCCGCGAACTCGTCACCAAGTACGAGGCCCTGCGGACGAACGTCCTGGCCAACCAGTCGACGATCTTCGGGCAGCAGTCGACGGAGGAGGACGAGGGGTTCTTCGACTTCTCGACGGGCGAGTACTGGAACTGGGACGACGGCAGCGAGCCCGACGACCCGAGCATCTGGCAGAAGCCGGCCATGGAGTTCGCGGCGCAGATGAATCCGATGCAGCGCAAGGTGCTGCAGCAGGTCGGCGGGGTGCTCGAACTCGTCGGCGAGTACATCGCCCTGGCGAACCACTCGGGCCAGGTCTACGCCGAGGCCGACCGGAACTCGCAGTTCCCCCCGCCGCCGTCCAACACCGTCACCGGCTGAGAGGAGGCACGTCGTGGCAGATCCGGGACAGGACATTCCGGGCGGCTTCGAGGTCGACCTGGGGGCGCTCTCGGCGGCCATCAGCAGCGTCACCGCGGAGCAGACGAACATCAGCGGCTCGCTGGACGAGATCAGGCTGAAGATGAACGGGCTGCCCGAGTCCTGGAACAGCCCCGCCTACAGCAGCTTCGACGAGGTCCGCGCGTGGTTCGGCACCGCGTCGACCAGCGTCCTGGACCTGCTCGGCGACCTCATCGTCCGGATGCAGACGTCCTACGACAACTACGCCGAGGCCGAAGGCACGAACGTCGGCAACCTCACGACATGACCGACGGCTGGTGAAGGGAGGTGCCCGCGGTGGCCGAAACCGGCGCGACGGACTACGACGCCGTCAAGAAGATCGCGATCGGGCCGACCGGGCTGCAGAGCACGGCGAAGCGGCTCCTGGCCCTCGCCCAGGAGGTGGCGGACGCCCTGTCCCGGGTCCAGACGACCCTGAACGGGCTCACCTCCGAGGGGTGGAGCGGCGGGACGCAGCAGGAGGCCGAGGACTTCAACCGGCGGTGGCTCGCGGTGATGAAGGAGCTGTTCGGCACCGAGGCCGATCCCGGCACGGGCGTGCTGAACGCCATCGCCTCCGGCGTCGGCGTCGCGGGCGACAACTACGCCAAGACCGAGTCCGGGCTGGCCGAGATCTGGAAGAAGTTCTCCTCCAACCTCCCGACCGCCGAGGAACTCGCCGACGAGGACCTCGATGACGACGGCAAGAAGGACGAGCCGATCCGCGAGAAGCCCGAGGACGTCCTGGACACCAACAAGACCGCGATCACGGCCGACTACTGACGTGCGCCCGCCGCGCGGGCCGAGGGCCGTCCGCGCGGCCGCCGGCGCCCGCTCCCCGCAGACATCCCCTGAGGCAGCCGAAACCGATGAGCAGGATCGCCTTTCACCGCCCCGCCCGGATGGCCCCGCCGCCCGTGCCGGAGGACAGGCTCAGCATCGCGGCACCGCCGCAGATGCAGCCGCAGAACACCATGTCGAGCATGGTCATGCTCCTCCTCCCGCTGCTGACCAGCGTCAGCATGGCCGCGTACCTCGTCTCCACCGGACGCCGGTGGATGATCATTCTCGGGGTCGTGTTCGTGGTGTCGGCCGTGGGCCTGACCTCCGGCGTCCACATGCAGTCGCGCGGCCGCAACCGGCGGACGCGCGAGCGGCATCGCGAGCGCTACCTGGACTACCTCGCCGACCTGCGCGGGCAGGCGCGCGACGTCGCCCGCGTGCAGCGGTTCGCCGCCGCGTGGATCCATCCGAGCCCGGAACGGCTCTGGGCCATCGCCGAGCGCCGCCGCCGCGTGTGGGAGCGGCGCCGCGGGGACCCCGACCACCTCCGCGTCCGGATCGGCACCGGAAGCGGGCCCCTGGCCCTGACCATGACGACGAACAGGCGCTCCGACCCCGCGGTGGAGTACGACCCGCGGTCGCTGCACGCTGCGGAGGAGCTCGTCCGGACCCAGGGGACGGTCGAGGGCCAGCCGGCGTGGATCGACCTCGGCCGCGCCGGGGTGGTGAGCCTGCTCGGGCCGCCCGCGCAGACGGAGGCCGCGGCCGCCGCGCTGCTGTGCCAGCTCGCCGTCCTGCACGCGCCGGACGACGTGCGGCTCGCCGTCGTGACGGCCGGCGACCCGGCGTGGGAGTGGGCGAAGTGGCTGCCGCACACCTTCGAACCGGACGCCCGCGACCGGGGCGCCGAGGTGGTCCCGCTGGTCGCCGAACGCCTCGACGGGCTCGCCGACCATCTGGAGGCCGAACTGGACCGCGCCGTCGCGGCCCGCGCCGCGCGGGGCACCCGGCTGGTCTCCATGACCGCCGAGGAGCCCGCCGGGCGGCGCCTGGTGATGGTGCTGAACGGCTACGACCCGCGGACGGTGTGGGCGCGGTCGCCGCTCGTCGTCCGGCTGATCGCCGAGGCGGGGGCGCAGCTCGGCATCACGGTCGTGTGCGTCGTCACCGAGGAGGCGCACGAACCGGAGCGGGTGGACGTCCGGGTCCGGCTCGACGCGCGCGGCCGCGCGACCCTGGAGGGGCCGCACATCGGGCTCCGCGCCGACGTCAAGGACGTCACGGTGGACCGCCCGTCCCCGGCGCTGCGCTCCCGCATCGCCCGCGCGCTCGCGCCGCTGCGGCTGACGGGCGAGCAGGACCAGGTGCTGGCGCAGTCGGTGTCGCTGCCGGGCATGCTCGGCATCGGCGATCTGGCGACGCTCGACCCGAGCAGCGTCTGGCGGGCACCGGACGACGAGGAGCTGCTGCAGGCCCCCGTCGGCGTGTCCGGCGACGGCGAGGCGCTCGTCCTGGATCTGAAGGAGTCGGCGCAGGGCGGGATCGGGCCGCACGGCCTGGTCGTCGGCGCGACCGGCTCCGGGAAGAGCGAGCTGCTGCGCACGCTCGTCACCGGCCTCGCCACGCGGCACTCGCCGGAGCACCTCGGGTTCGTCCTGATCGACTTCAAGGGCGGCGCGACGTTCGCCGGGCTCACCGGGCTGCCGCACGTCGCGGGCCTGATCACGAACCTGAGCGACGAGCTGTCCCTCGTCGAGCGGGTGCGGGCCGCGCTCGCGGGCGAGCAGCAGCGCAGGCAGCGGCTGCTGCGCAGCGCGGGCGACGTCGACTCGATCCGCGACTACCAGCACCGGCGGGCGGCGGGCGCGACCGGCCCGGACGGCGCCCCGCTGCCGCCGCTGCCCTACCTGATGATCGTCGTCGACGAGTTCGGGGAGCTGCTGTCCCGGCGGTCGGATTTCATCGACCTGTTCGTGCAGATCGGCCGGGTGGGCCGCTCCCTCGGCATGCACCTGCTGCTGGCGACCCAGCGGCTGGAGGAGGGCCGCCTGCGCGGGCTGGAGTCCCACCTGTCCTATCGGATCGCGCTGCGCACGTTCAGCGCCGCCGAGAGCCGCGCGGTGCTCGGCACGCCCGACGCGTACCGGCTGCCGTCCATCCCCGGATCGGCCTACCTGAAGGTCGACGAGTCGGTGTACGAGCGCTTCCGCGTCGCGCACGTCTCCCGCCTCTACGAGGCCGCCGCGCCCGACGAGCGGCTCGCGGCGCCCGTCCGTCCGGTGCCTTACGGGCTGCGGACGCCGCCGGCCCCGGAGGAGGCCGCGCCGCGGCCCGCCCGGACGCCCGTGCCCGAGATCGGGACGACCGAGCTGGAGATGGTCGTGGAGCGCCTCGCGGCGGGCGGCGCCCCGACCCACCAGGTGTGGCTGCCGCCGCTGCCCGCCGCGTTCCCGCTCGACCCCCTGCTGGCCCCGGCGGCGCCCGTGGACGGCCGCGGCCTGCAGAGCCAGGGGTGGCCGAACCCGGGGGAGCTGAGCTTCCCGGTCGCGGTGGCGGACCTGCCCGAGCGGCAGGAGCAGCGCCCGTTCGTCCTCGACCTGGCCGGCCTGCACGGGCACCTCGCGCTCGTCGGCGCGCCGCAGAGCGGCAAGAGCACCTTCCTGCGCACCGCGATGATCAGCGCGATGCTCACCCACACCCCGGACGAGCTGCAGTTCTACTGCGTCGACCTCGGCGGCGGCGGGCTGCAGAGGCTCGCCGGCGCCCCGCACGTGTCCGGGGTGGCCGCCCGCCGCGACCCCGAACGCGTCCGGCGGGTGCTGGCGGAGGTGTCCCGCCTGGTCGAACTGCGCGAGCGCATGTTCGCGGAACTGGGCGTCCAGTCGGCGGCCGACTTCCGCCGCATGCGCGGCGCGGGAGCGCTCCCGGCAGGGGTGCGCGCCGCCGACGTCGTCCTGGTCGTCGACAACTGGGGCGCGCTGCACGCCGAGCTGGACGACGCGAGCGCGATCGTCACCGACCTCGCCGGGCGCGGGCTCGGCGTCGGCGTGCATGTGATGCTGACCGCGGGCCGCTGGGCCGAACTGCGCCCGGCGCTGCGCGACGCCATCGGCGGCCGGCTCGAACTGCGGCTGAACGACGCCGCCGAATCGGAGATCAACCGCCGCGAGACCCGGCGGCTCGGCCGCACCCCGCCCGGGCGCGGGCTCGTGCCGCCGGGCGTCCCCGTCCACGTCCCGCTCCCGAGACTGGACGCCTCAGACGGCGTCGACGACCTCGCCGAGGCCCAGCGGAAGCTCGTCGCCGAGATCGCCGAATCCTGGCGGGGGGCCGCCGCCCCGCCGCTGAAGGTGCTGCCGCAGCGCGTCACCGTCGAGGAACTGGACGGGTTCGCCGCGGGCGACGACGTCCACGACCCCTGGGAGCGGGACGGCCGCGGCCTGGCCGGGAACGAGGTGCCCATCGGGCTGTCGCAGCGCGACGTGCGGCCGGTCGGCATCGACCTCACCGCCGGGCAGCCGCACTTCCTGGTCTTCGGCGACGCGGGCGCCGGGAAGACCTCGTTCCTGCGGGCCTGGATGCGCGGCGTGGCCCGCCGGAAGTCGCCGTGGGACGTGCGGTTCATCGTCGTCGACTACCGCCGCGGCCTCCTCGACACCGTGCCCGAGCCGTACATCGGCGCGCACGCGGGCAACGCCGAACTGGCCGAGGCGTTCGTCGACCAGGTCGTCGCGAAGCTGCGCGAGCGCATGCCGCCGGCCGACCTCGACTCCCGCCGGCTGCGCGACCGCGACTGGTGGCGGGGACCGGAGTTCTACCTCGTCGTCGACGACTACGACCTGGTCGCGGACGGTCCGGGACGCGGCCCCCTCGCCCCGCTCGGCGCGTTCGTCGGGCAGGGCGGGGAACTCGGCTTCCACGTCGTGCTCGCCCGGCGGGTCGGCGGCGCGTCCCGCTCCCTGATGGCCGACCCGCTGCTCGGCCGGCTGCGCGAGTTCGGCGCCGACGGGCTCGTCCTGTCCGGCGACCCCCGCGAGGGCGCACTGCTCGGCGAGCAGCGGGCGACGCAGCGGATCCCGGGGCGGGGCGTGCTCGTCCGCCGGAGGACGGAGCCGGAGTTGGTCCACGCCGCGATCGACGAGGAGACCGAGACGTTGACGCATGAGCCCCGGCCCGCCGAGTCCCCCGAGGAGGTGGGCGCATGGCCGATGTAGACGGCGACGGGAACGCCCCCGGCAGCTACACCTGGGAGGACTTCACCGAGAGCCTCGACCTCGACGCCATGATCGAGCTGGGCAACCAGTGGATCCTCCTCGGCGACGCGCTGTACGGCGGGCAGACGGGCATGGCCGCCGACGTGGCGGCCTTCGATTGGACCGGCACCACCGGGACGACCGCGGAGAGCACCTGGACCTCCAACATGGGCCCGGTGGTCAACAACGCCGCGGAGGGGGCGTGGACGGTCGGCCAGAGCATCCACGCCTACGTCGAGGGCATCAAGGAGCAGGCCGGGAAGATGGCCGAGGAGGCCAACAAGCAGTACTTCACGATGATCTTCAGCTTCCTGCTGAACGTGGTGCTCCTGCCGCTCGGCATCGCGGCCTCCTTCATCGGCCTCGTCGCCCGCCTCATCGGCACCATCGTCAACGTCATCGGCCAGATCGCCACGCGGATGGGCTGGCTGGCCGCGTCGGCCGCCGAGTTCGCGGCCGGCGCGGTCGTCGGCGGCGTCACGACCTTCGGCATCGACATGGCCGCGCTCGGCCTCGGCACCGCCGCGGCCGGCGCCGACTGGCACGTCGACTGGGGGCAGGAGGGCATCAACATCGGCATGGGCGCCGCGTTCGGCGGCGTCCTCGGCGGCATCCACGGCTGGGCCGCCAACCGCAACAGGGTGCCGATCGTCATCCCGCCCCCCGGCCTGCGCAAGGGCGGGGGCAACGTCCCGGCGACCACTGCCCCGGGCGGCTCAGGCGGCCCCGGCAGGGGCGGCGGCCGGCCCGGCGACTCACGCCCCACGGTGACGGTGACGCCTGACCGGACCCCGATCAACCTGCGCGGCGACACCCCGGGCCAGTCGGGGAGCCGCGGCCCGGGCGGACCGCCCCCGAAGACCACCCCCGACAGGAGCGGGACGGCCGCGGCCAACTCGGCGCCCGTACGCGAGGCCGCGACGGACACGCCGGGCTCGGCGCCCGTACGCGAGGCCGCGACCGACACGCCGGGGTCGGCGCCCGTGCAGCGCCACGATGGCCCGCACGACTCGCCCGCCCTGAACGGGGCGAACCGGAACGTGGCGGACCCGACGCCGACGCCGGTGCCGCCCGTCACCCGTCCACCGTCGCGCTCGCCCGCGCCCTCCACCTCGGAGGGGACGACACCCGCCGGCGGCGGCTCCCGCGGGCCCGGCGGGAACACGCCGGTCGTCACCCGGCCCGGGGAGCAGGACACGCCCGCCCCCCTCGGACCCCCGGCGCAGAAGCGGGGGAGCGGCGGGCAGGGCGGCTTCGAGGTGCACGTCGACATCCGCCGGCCCACGGACCCCGTCCCGGAGTCCTCGCAGCCGTCGTTCACCGGCCCCGGGCGCAGGCTCGGCGACGCCCCCGCGCCCGCGCCCGTCAAGCCGCCCGTGAAACCGGGCGACGGGACGGAGACCGGGGGCCCGCCCTCCCCGGGTTCCAGGGGGGACGACGGGCAGGCGCCCCCGGTGCGGCCCGACTCCCAGACCACCCGCCTCACGCTGGACTTCCTACCGGGGAAGTCCGGCGACGCGTCCCCGAAGTCCTCGTCCGGAGGCGGGACGCCCGGCAGGACGGCCGGGGACGACGCCCCGCGCGTCACGGTCAAGGTCGAGCGGGTGACCGACCCGCAGGCGGGACCGCCCCGGAGCCCCTTTGAAGGCGAGGGCCGGACGCTCGACGGCGGAACGGTGCCCGGCCGCGGAGAACCGACGGTGCCGATCCGCGGCATCCCGGAGGACGAGCCCGGCCGGATCAACGTCTGGATCGAGGGCCAGGAGATCCGGGTGGGGCCGGGCGAACTCGGCAGTGGCACGTACGTCGTCCATCCGGGCGTGCGGAACTTCCATGTGACGGACGGCGACGTCAGGGTCCACATCGGGCGGGACCAGCCCGACCCCGCGGCGACCCCGCAGGGCGGCCGGCAGACGCCCTTCGGCACCCCGGGGCGGCGGCTGGACGACGGCCGCGTGGTCCCTCCCGACGACTCGCCCGCGCCGCAGGGGGACTCCGGCGCCGCTCCCGCGTCCCCGCCGCCGAAACCGGCCAACGTCGAGTACGGCCAGCCGGTCACGTTCACGTTCGGCGACCGGCCCGGCGGGACGCCGCCCGGGGGTGCACCTCCCCGGACGTTCTCCGGCGACGGCCACGTGGTCGGCGGATCGAAGGCGCCTGAGCGCGGAACACCGTCCGAACACGCCGGCCAGGCCGCCCACGACCGGTCGGGGCCGGGGGACCAGGGGCCGCCGAAGTCCCCGCTCGACGGGCGGCGGGACGAGACGTCGTCGGGCCCGGCCACGGTCGAGAGGCCGGGACGCAACAGCGACACGCACACGGTGCCGGTGAAGAGGGACGGCCGCTCGTCCTCGTCCTCGCCGTCCGGCGAGGGCAGGCGCTCGGGCGGCGGAGGGGCCGGCCACCGCCCCGGCGCCAGCACGATCGAGGTCCACCCGGTCCAGCAGCGCACACCCGTCTCGGACGACGGGACGCCCGTCGCCCAGATGGACGTCGGCATGCCCGAGCCGGCCGCGGCCCCCGCCTTCGCCCGTCCGGTGAACCGCGGAGGGCCCGGCGAGTCGGCGTTCACCGGCGACGGCCGGGTGCTCGGCGGCCCGGAAAGGGCCGTGCCGCCACGGGACGGGACATCGTCCGGCCCGGCCGGGACGGGCGGCGGCAAGCGCCCGCTCCCCTCGCAAGGCGGAGAAGGCGGCTCGTCCCCCGGAAAGGGCGGCTCGGGCCCGTCGAGGGACGGTTCACGAGAGCCATCGCCATCGCGCCCGTCGTCGTCTTCCTCGTCGTCGACCTCATCGAACTCGGGGGAGTCGAGCACATCCTCCATGCCGTCGCCGTCACCCGTGGCCCCGGCCCCCGTGGACGACATCGCGCCACCCACAACGCAAGCCAAGCCCGCCGCGCTCGACACGCCTGCTGTGCAGGGGCCGCCTGCGGTGCAGGAGCCGGTCGGCGCGCTGCCGCATCAGTGGGCGGACGGAGGTGGCTTCGAGGTCCAGGTGGACATCCGACGCCCCGCTGCGCGACCCGGCACGCAGGCCACCACGCGGCTCACCCTGGACTTCGTCCCGGCGGAGCCGGGCGTCACCTCGCCGCGGCCGCCGTCCGAGGCCGACCCCAATGCGGGCATCGCGGACATCACGGTCCGGGTCGAGGAGGCGCAGCCGCGTCCGGCGCCGCCGCCGAGGCCGTTCACCGGGGATGGGCGGACGCTGGACGGGGGAGTCGTGCCCGCCCGCACCGGGCCGAGCGTGCCGATCCGCGGGATGCCGCCGGACACACCCGGACGGATCCACATCTGGCACGACGGCCAGATCGTCGAGGTGGCGCCGGGCCGGTTGGAGAACGGCAGGTTCGTCGTCCATCCGGGCGTGCGGAACTTCGAGCTGACGGACGGCACGATCACGGTTCCGGTCGGAGTGGGGCGAACGGCCGACGACCCGGCGGCGAACGCCGGGAGCGGCCCGCGGTCACCCTTCGACGGCCCGGGGCGGCGCCTGCGCGACGGACGGCAGATCGGCCAGGTGGTGCCCGTGCCGCCGCCGCGCGAACAGCAGGCCGCCCCCGGCTCCCCGCCGCCGGAGCCCGCCCGCGTCGAGTACGGTCAGCCCGTCACGTTCACCTTCGCCGACGAGGCGGCCGAGCCCGTGCCCCCGGCGACGGTGCCGGTGGAGGGCCGTCCGCTGGGCGGGCCGGAGACCCCCGCACGCGGGACGCCGTCCGAGCACGCGGGCCAGGCCGCGCACGACAGGTCGGGGGAGAAGGATCCGCTGGAGTTCCCGGCCGACAGGCCGCGGGACAGAACGTCGGCGGGTCCGGCCGCGGCGCGGAAGCCGGGGCGCAGCGGCGCCCCCCACACGGTCGCGTCGGACGAGGGACGTTCGTCCACGCCTCCGGCGTCGGGCCGGCGCCCCGGCGCGAGCACGGTGGAGCTCCAGCCGGTTCAGCAGCAGGCTCCGTTGCCGAACACCGGGACGCCGGTCATCCGGGTGGACGTCGGTCTTCCCGAGCCGACTCCCGCCTTCGCCCGGCCGGTGAACCGCGGGCAGGCGGGGGAGCCGGTCTTCTCGGGCGAGGGCCGCACGCTCGGTGGCTCGCAGAAGCCCGCGCCCCAGGGGGAAGGGACGTCCGTCAAGCAGTCCTCGGAGCCGAAGGCGCCCGCGCAGGGTTCCGAGGGTGGCAGCACGTCCACGACCGGACGGCCTGTGGAGGGTGCGCCGGCCTCTGCGGGACGGAGCGAGCCGTCCGGCAGGCGGCAGGCGGACCCGGCGCGGGAGGCCGCCCTCGAAGGTGCCCTGCTGGCGGACGCCGCCGAGGCGGCGAGGGCTCGGCGGGACGCTCTCTGGACGGCCTATCTGCAGGCGGATGCCGATCACACGTCCGGGGTGGAGTCCTCGAACACGGGTGCCCGGGTCGACGATCTCGGTACCCGCGTGCAGATCGCCGCCCTCGAGGAGGAGGCCGCGCGGGCCGGGGCCGAGGCGGCCGGGCGTCCGCCCGTGCAACCGCCGCGCACCGACGTTCCCACCGTGCGGCTCTCCGGCGACTACGATCCCGCGTCCTCCACGCTGCAGTTGGGCCGACGTCCACGCGATGCCGCGGACACGCGCCGGTGGATCGGCCGCAACACCGCCTACGAGCCGGGGGACCCGGTGGAACTGGTCGTTCCGGGCGCCGCGTCGAACCCTGAAGCCATCGCGCCGTTCGCGGAGGACCTGGCCACCGGCCTCGGCGGACCGGTGCGAATCGTCACCGACCCGGCGACGGGCGCGGGGATCACGATCCCGCCGCGCCGCGAGCCGTCCGTGGCCGAATCTCCGGCGGGGTCCGATGTGTCCACGCCGCCGGAGCGGTCCGGCGGGTCGCGTTTCCCGACGCGATCGCCCGCCACGACCGAGCATCCGCAGGCCGCGACGCCGGAACTCGCCGACTACTTCCGGCGGCAGGAGGACGCGGACGCGGCGTGGCAGACGTGGGGAGATCTGGCGGCGGAACTCCAGTTCGCCCGTGCGGCCCAGGCGTCCGGCACGGGCGGCACCTACATCGATGCCGAGGTGAACGCCCTAGAGGACGCGCTGGTCGAGGCTGAGATCGACGCCGGGCTCGCGGACATCGGGGCCTCCATCGCGGCGGAGCAGGCCACCGAGGCGCAGATCCGGCGGCATGGGCCCGGTACTGCCGCCGCCGATCCGGGCCCGCGTGCACCGGGGCGGTTTCCGGCCGCCCTCGATACGGTCACGCCCCCGGCGGAGACGGCTCGGGACGGCGGTGTCCTCGTCGTCCACGGCGAGCTCGACGCCGGCGCCGGGACGCTGACCGAGGACGGCCGCCCGCTCGACCTGGACGGGACGGTCGCGTGGATCACCGGGAACCCGGCGTACTCGTCCGGAATGCCGGTGTCCCTGGTGACGCCCGGAGGCGGGAGGCCGGTGGCCGAGGGCGAGCCGTCCTTCGCCGGCGACCTCGCCACCCGGCTGGGCGCGGACGTGCTGGTCGTCGATCCGGCCACCGGCGACGGCGTCCTCCACGTACCGCCCGCCCGGCCGGACGTCGACACGGACACGCCCGCGACGGCGCCGGAGTCGGTGCCGCTGCCGGAGTCGGTGGGGTCGGTATCCGAATCGGGGGAGGCGGTACCAGAGCCGGTGGTGACGGTGGCCGAGCCGGTGGCGGCGGTGCCGCCTGCCGAGGATCCGCCTGGGACGGCGCCGCCGCGGCGGTCGCCGTGGTACCTCGACGTCAGCGCGATGGGCGAGGCGACGATCGAGAGGGTCGACCGGTGGACCCCGGCGGAGATCCAGAACCGGGCCGGCCAGGTCGGGAACGCGGTCGCACGGCCCGAGGACGGCCCGCGGCTCGCCGCCGGTATCCGGGACGGGCTGGGTGCGGTGCTCGCCAACGAGGGAACTTCCGAGGCGGATATCGCGAAATGGCAGGACCTCTTCCAGAACGGGCGGTCGTTCGTCGTGGACGGCCGCCTCGTCTGGATCCGCCCGGTCCTCCAGGACGCGAGTCTGGGGACGCAGCCGACCGGCGGCGTACGGAAGTTCAAGGTCTCCTTCGCCTCGATGATGTCCGGTGGCAAGACGGGCGGCGGCACCACGCAGGGGATCGACGGGCTGCTCCTGACCTTCTTCGGCGTCGGCACGAGCGCGGCGGCGACGCTGATCTCCGGGCTCCCGACGTTCACCGCGAGCTCGTCGACGAAGGCCGAGCAAGGCCGCGACCGCGCGCTCATCGCGGGCCGCAAGCTCTTCGTCGCCAACAACACCCGCTTCGACTCCGGCATGGGCGTCAAAGTGTTCGTGGACGGTGTGGAACGCCCGAACGACGTGCGGCTGCCGCGGCGGTTCGCCGTCGACTTCCCCGAGCCCCTCACGTC